>JABGVH010000122.1 GCA_018646195.1 Halobacteriovoraceae bacterium | reverse complement strand
TGAAACAAGTGTTTCACCTTTTAGTATTTGATAAGTTGAAATTTTCCAAGGGCTCTGAATGTTTTTCCGGATCAAGCGGACTCTCATGGTCCCACGATCGTTTCGCCGTTGATTTTTCATGTCGATAGCGCGAAGGTCAAAGCGTACCAATAAGTCTGCTTCCTTCATTTCTAAAAAACCAGGCGCGAATCTTTGGCCGCGCTTACTTAGATAAGTTTCAGTATCAAGACTGAAGTCAATAATCTCTTTATATTGTTTCCAATCTTTCTTGTATTGATTGATCAATTGTCTTTTGGTTGTCAGACGGTCTTTTGAAGTCAGCCAACCGAACTCACTAATGGCCCCCATATTAGAGCGTGAGACTTTCTCAGGTCTAGCAAAGCGAGGGATCTTATAACTTTTAGAAAGTAGTTTTTGGAAACTTCCAAAATCTCCTTTTTTCCAAGCGCGTTCCCATGGAGCGATAATCTCTCTCTCCATGCCAGTGTACTGGTCCTCATCTCTGGCGCAAAGGATATAGCGATCACTATCATTTTCGATCGGAAAATCCTGGTTGGTACTCAATGCCTTTTTGATACCCGCCGGTAACCCATTTTGAGTGTGGTTGATATGCCCTTGTAGTTTTTCTAAGAGTGTAAGTCCCTTATCTTTCTTCCCCGCTTGCACTGTTAGCGTAAGTGCGAAAACAATTAAGGTCCCTAAGACCCATGAAACACGTGAACGTTTCATCACCTCTCCTTTATTAATATGATTATAAATTATAAATATTTGATTATTGTAACATTCAATAAAATTTTGAGGCAAGGTATTTGGCAGTCAACACTCTTACCTTTTAACCCCCCGAATTAAGGGCTATAATTTAGTACATGAAAATTGACAATAGAAGGCCTTTTTAGGGTAACCCGCAAAATCGCCAACTATTCTTATCGGGTACCGGATTGAAAGTATTCAAATTGTTTAAAGTTGCTATCTTTATATGTCTTTGCTCTTGTAGCAGGGATTCACCCTTTAAAATAGTCACCCAATCGCTTTTGATAGACCACTCAGAGCACTTCTTAAGCGACGCTCATTTAGTTGATTTAGACCAGGATGGAGACCAGGACCTGGTTTTATTAGGCCTCTATCCTGGCCTAAAAAAGGCCGCTCCTTTGCATCTAGTTATTAATGATGAAAAAGAGAATTTCCATACCTTGGGCCCACTAGGTCAAGGAAGTCAGCACGCTCGGGATGTTGCAACCGGGGATTTTAATGGCGATGGAAAAATAGACTTTGTGGTGGCGGATCACGGCTATGACCAAGCGCCTTTTGCAGGAGCAGTTTCCCAATTTATCTTTCAAGGCCCAAGAGAAAAGTATTATTCAAAAAGAAACTCTCCTTGGAAACGCAACTTCACTTTTAATATTTCAGCTGGAGATGTCAATGGCGACAAATTGCCTGACCTCTATTTTTCAAATCTCCATGGCCCTGTGCTCTACCTCAATGCCGGGAAAGGGAACTTCACTGCAGCCCCACAATGGCTGCCGTCCGAGGTGACCACCTTAAAAAAACCTTTTATGTCCTCTCACCTGTTCGACTTTGACAATGATGGAGACCTCGACCTTTATTTGGGTGGCAAGGAAGTCAATGCCGTCGACCGGCATCCTGCTCTTAGAGATCAGCTCTTTATAAATAAGGGAGACCATTTTTCACGTGCCTCTTTTGAAATACCACCACGCCATGGTGGCGCTAACTGGGGCACCGCCTTTATTGATTCGGCCGACTTCAACGGCGACGGTTATCAAGATCTTGTCTTAACTACCCACGACGAAAAATATCAAACCGGAACACTACAAGTTTTAATAAATCAAAAAGGGACTGGATTCCGAAGTCTTCAAAGGCCATTTGAATTTACCTTAAAAGAAAAGAGTTGGTTTATACAAGTCTCTATCGGCGATGTTAATGGTGATGGCCATTTAGACCTATTCACTCATAAAAGAGGGGATCATAAATCAAAGGATAATCTGCTGCTTTTTCTCAATTTGGAAGGAAAGAGCTTCAAGCGCTTTCCACTTTCCCTCGGTGCTTACCAAAAAAGCGGATTTTTAGCTTCGCATATAACAGACTGGGACAGTGATGGTCTCAAAGATTTAATTGCTATAGATTATCAAGGACAATTGATACTTTTTAAAAACCTGCTTTCCGCTTGGCCTCAATAACCATATTTTCACGTTCTTTAGCCGACTGCCATCTTTTCTGGGCCTCCGGAGAAAGTTTGTGAATGGGATCATAATACATAAAGACTTCCCCTGGTTTGACATAGGGTGCCTGCCAAAGCGAGATGCCATTTTCTTCATCATAGTATTCATATGAGGCGACATGCCGTTTACCACCTCCTCCAGGAAGGTCACAGACAAATGTAGGAGTATTAAATCCCGCTGTTGTGCCTCGGACAGCTTTCTCTAGCTCAACTGCCTCTCTTAAAGTTGTTCTAAAGTGTTCGCAACCGGGAACCATGTCATGGACGTAAACATAATAGGGCTGAATATTAATAAACGATAGCTGGCGGGTTAATAAAACCATTTGATTGACTTTATTATTGACTCCATTTTGCATTACCGCTTGGTTACGTACGTAAACACCTTCTTGGAATAATCTATCCATTGCCATTTGTGACCATTTGGTGATTTCTAAAGGCGAAGAAAAATGGGTATGTATGACTACTTGTTTTCCGTAAGAGCGACCGAGCTTAACAATATCTAAAACTGCATTAACCCAGGCATCATCGGTAAGTATCTTCTGAGGAAAAATTGCAATGCCTTTAGTTGCCAATCGGATTCTTCGTATGTGGGGAATCCGAAGCAGGTTCTCACCGATTGTCCGTATCTGTGCCGGAGTAAGCATGTAAGCGTCACCCCCCGAAATAACCACGTCTTCAACTTTAGGATGGTTCATAAGGTACTCAAAAACCGCATCCCATTTTTTGGGATTAACACCGTAGGTATCTTTTTCAACAGTGTCGGTAGAGCCACCAATTATGCGAGAGCGAGTACAGTAAAGGCAGTACACAGGACATATAGTTGTCGGTAGGAAAAGCACCTTGTCGGCATAGCGATGAGTAAGGGTTTCTACTGGCGAATCGACATCTTCACTTAAAGAATCTTCGCGATAGAAGGGATGATCCGCTATGAATTGTGAGCCCAGTGGCAAAAATTGTTTGCGAAGAGGATCGTCAGCTGGGTTGTCCCAATCGATGAGTGCGAATATATAAGGCGTAATCCGAATATTCATAGGAGTCAGCTTTAATCCCGCCTCTATGTCTGCCATAAACTCTTTGGACACTCTTTTGCCCAGGACTTTGTTCATCTGGTCAAGTTTGCGAATTGAGTTCTTAAGTTGCCATTTACTATCGGCGAACTCTTCGCGGCTGACATTACTCCAGGCCGGAACCTGCTTCCAGAACTCATCGTTTCTAAAATTACGGTGCTGGAGTTCTGGAATTTTTTCCATTTCATTTGCTATATCTAGGGATTCGGCCATAGTTCACCAATATTTGTTTGAGCATTAATTTATATATTATAAGGGGAATTTGAATTGCTTGGTAGGGCCTTTAATTCTCGCTCAGTTTGTTTTTCCGTGCCAGGCATATTATCGCTTTCAGTATTTAGAAGGCCTAAGAGAAGATCAACACTCATTGCCAGAACTAGTAGGAACATTAAAACCCGAACTTTGCCGGTGGTTGGCAAGGACTGAAAATTTTGTCCCATTGCCTGCAAGTGCTTTTTTATTCCCACGCCTTTTTGTCGGCCAAAGACTTGTGCTAAAGGACTATCAAAGCGAATTTGGAAGCGGGTGGGACAATCGGGACAAGAAATTTCGAGAGTTTTACGCGGTTTGACGGGAACTCTGAGTGAGCGTTGGCAGCTCGGGCAGTGGACAATCTGCTTACCGATATTCTTCTGAAAATTCTTAAATTTTTGAGTTAAAGTCGCCATAGGCGGGCAGCCTATCAGACTTGTATACCTTTGGGAATAATCACTTTATCCAAGGCCTCGAATCCAATATTCACAATAAGCGCCAAAATGGAGGCAGGCACCGCCCCGTAGAGTATCGTCTGGGTGTCGTT
>JABGVH010000103.1 GCA_018646195.1 Halobacteriovoraceae bacterium | reverse complement strand
TGATGTCGATGCCCATAAAGGAGACGGCACCGCCGAACTCACGGCCTCGGACTCTAGTATTTCAACCCTCAGTATTCATATGGCGAAGGGCTGGCCGCTGGATGGCCCGCAATTGGATAGTCGGGGAGAGCTGAGACCGCAATTCATTGCCAGCGACGTCGATATTCCAGTGCTGCCAATCAACCAAGATAGTTACAATATGCTTTTAGAGGAGGGGCTGTATGAACTTGAAGAACAGCACGCCACTCCTGAGCTATGTATAATCGTCCACGGCGCCGACGCCTATGAAGGCGACCAACTGGCCTCGACTCATCACTTAAACTTAACTCTCGAGCAATTAAAAGAGCGCGACCAGCTACTGGATCGCTTTCTATTAGAGCGAGAAATTCCTCGCGTCTATTTAATGGCGGGAGGTTATGGCGGCCAGAGCTACCGGGTTTACACTCAATTTTTAAAGGGAATTCTTCCTGACTTCTTAGACGATTAAGTTTCGTGAGGCAGGGTTCTTCGAACCGGCCTAAAGTAAGTTCTAGGGTGGTGGGCGGTAAAGTCTGAGACCCTCGCCATATACAAGCAAGCGTATTTTTCAACTTGATCGGAGAGCCGGCTCTCTTCTACTCCCGCCCGCATCATCTCTCCCCAATAGGGATTAAAAGAGCTGGTGGTCTCTTTGATCAGCTCGGAAATTTGCTGATTAATTTTATCCATTTCAGAAAAGAGCTTTTGCACTTCAGCGCGAGTTTCTACCGACTGCTCACGGCCTTTAGGCAGGTCCAGGTCGTCTAGGCGCAATTCATAGACTCTTTTTTCAAGCATCAGCTCTTCAATTTTAGAACGCTTCTCGCTAGTTTCGTTAAGGCCCCTGATCTCTGGCTCTAGGGGATCGATGACAAGCGCCGTCCGCCAATTGCAGGTTTTCTTAATCGCCACTACGTCGCCATAAATATGGTCACCGAGATAGAGAATTTCATCTCCCTCGAGTGCTAGGTCTTCTTGTAGGTAATCGGCCGAGCCCCCTTGATAGATCCCAGCGCGCAATTTGCCGTGGTGATTGGTCATGGTGCCGTTGAGTGGGTCGATTCTTAAAAAGCCATTATGGCGCGTGAAGAAGCCAGGCTTTTGCGATAGCGTGATCACCAATTCAAAAACCTCAGACCAATGGCCGTGTTCTTTTAGAAAAGGATTGATGGCGTAGTCCAACAGCAACTTGCTGTAGGAGTAATCACTATTGGTGATGATTAGTAATTTTTTTCCAAAGCGCTTGAAGTTTTCTAGCACTTCTACCATTCCTGGATCTTGGATAATGTATTTTTCAATATTATGTAGGATCTCATTTTTAAAGCTGCCGTCACGGTGGCAGAGGTCGATACAGGCCTTAATATCCTCGGCGATCTGAGGGTAGTGAGGCAGGTTGTATCCCTTATCTTTTAAGGCGACCAATTAACCAAAGGCGACCCCGTGGGAAATAGAGAAGGCGGTATCGAGACTGTGGAAGTTGGGATCATTGAGGTCGATCCAGCAATTGCGGTAGACATCGTGCTGCTCACCGTGGCGCAGGGGCGTGATGCCGTGGACACTTTGCTTTACCTTACCAAAGCGGCTGACCTTTAATAGATTGCCGCGCTTCTTATCGATGATAAGCCCTTGGATGGAGCGTTGGAAATCAAAGGGAAGTTTGAGGACTTCTTCTGGGTAACCCTTTACGGAAACTAATTTCTGCTTGATTTGATGGAAAGTGAACTCTTCAGACTTCTCAGTTTGGTAGCGGACCAGGGTGTAGTCCATATCAAAGCCAATCGCCTTGATTTTCTTCATATTGAGAATTCGGTTAACAAAGACACTCATTCCACGACATGTAGCAAAAAAAAGCCCCTATTACTAGTGAAATTCTACCCAATTTGTAGTCAGCAATGACGCTTTTGATTACACTAGGAGGGTCATTAAATATTACGGAGTTTACCATGATTAAATGCCTCATAATTGGCCTTTTGGGCCTGGCCCTGACTACCACCGCCTACGCAGAGAGCGCTGAGGCAAAGGGCCTGCGCCTGGCAAAAGAATTAGAAAAGGCCAATGACGGTTACCGGGGAGAAAAGGGAACCATGACCCTGACCCTAATCGACGCCTATAAATCAAAAACCATTCGCAAGATGAAAGGGCTGACAAAAGAAGTAAAAGGCGACGGTGACCTCTCGCTTTCAATTTTTCTCAATCCCAAAGATGTTAAAGGCACAAAAATGCTGACTCACTCTCATAAGAAAAATGACGATGATCAGTGGCTCTACCTACCTTCGGTTAGGAGAGTTAAAAGAATTACTTCACGCAGTAAGGCCTCCTCTTTTATGGGCAGCGAATTTTCTTACGAAGACTTGGGCTCGCAAGAAATAGAAAAGTACAAGTACAAATGGCTGAAGAATTCAAAAACTAAAAAAGGCGATACTGTTTGGGTACTCGAGAGAATTCCCCGCAAGAAATCCGGCTACAGCAAACAAGTGCTGTATATAAAAGCTAAAATTCACAATCCCATTAAAATTGAATACTACGATAAGAAAAAAGAGCTCTTGAAAAAATCTACTTTTAAAAAATACCGTGGTTATAAAATAGGCAAGAAAACTATCTACCGACCCACCACCATTCATATGGTCAATGTCAAAACCAAGAAAGAATCTATTTTTAATTGGAAGGAAAGAAAAGTTGGAGTCAGCCTTTCTAAACGGGAGTTTAAAAAATCCTCTCTAAAATAAAGCTTCCTCTATTTCTAATCTGCTGCCTCTCTTTTTCGGCCTTTGCTGAAGAGAGCGAGGGCGAGAGCTTTTGGTCAGGCCAAGGGGAAGTCGGTTTCGAGTTCCGCCAATTTGAAAATGATAATAATCGCTTTACCGAAGACACTGGGCTGGGAGTTTTCTCGCGAGTCGAGGCGGTCTACGATGACGAAGACAATTACCGCAAGCATGTCTTCCGGGCCTTTGCCAGAGTTGATGAAAAAGACCAAGACCGCTCGTTGGTGGCCTTTGAAGACGCCTATTTCTCGCAGCGCTTAGGCGAAGAGGCGGATTGGAAAGTTCTCGCCGGTTACCGAATTTTTAATTGGACCGCCACCGAAGCCTTTCACCCGGCGGACGTGGTTAATAGCCGCAACTTCGATTCCAATGTTGAGAATTTAGAAAAGAAAGGCGAGCTGACCTTAGAGCTCGAGCGAACGCTAGAAGACGGCAGCTTGAATTTCTATTATTGGCCACGCTTTGAAGAGCCGGATTACCCAGGCAAAGAGTCGCGCCTAGGTTCCGGTATCGATTTAGAGCGGCCGGTATGGATTGACCAGGGAGACGCCACCTCCAATCAGAATTGGGGTGTTCAGTACGGAGCCCGCTTCCAATACACTTTAGACGATGCCGATTTTTCTTTTCACTACCTCAATCATATTGACCGCAATTTCCCAGTGGTGGGAACCCATAATCACCTAACCGTCGGCACTGTCACCACCCCACTTGAGCTGCGTTTCCGCCCCTATTTTTTTCGGGTCAGCCAGATGGGGGGAACCCTGGTTTATAATTATCAAGGACTGCAATTTAAAGTTGAAGCTGCCCATCGCAACTTCGAACAGAAAGTTCAGATTTTCGATGTCGGTAACCAAGGCCTACGGCAACCGGATGATCATAGCGAAGTCGCCCTAGGACTGGAATATGGCCTATCTCATGAATCCAGCGGAGCCGAGTCAACCCTACTTTTAGAGTACCAAACGATGTTTGGAGTTTCACAGGCGCGGGCCGAAGAGATGTCGGTCTTTCAAAACGATGTCCTGTTGGCCTGGCGTTATGCCTTTAACGATACTATGGGCAAAGAGCTTTTTCTTAGCTTCATCTTCGATATCGAAAGGGAGCATGAGTTCCTCTACAATCTTTCCTATCAACAACGCCTAAGCGATGTTTGGAAATATAAAACGGGAGTGAGAATCTATGATGCTCCTAAAAAGAAAACAACAGCACAGGGGCTTGAGCTGCTCGACAAGGCCAATCACGCCTTCTTTAATCTGATCCGTTATTTCTAGGAAATACTATGTTGCAAGAGAGAAAAAAAACATTGGTCGATAAAATTACTGACCTGGCCTGCTTTCACCCCTGGAAATGTATCACCTCAGTTCTGCTCTTGCTTTGCATCCTGGCCCCAGGGCTGGCCAACTTCAAAGAGGCCTACGATGTCCGTATTTGGTTTCGTGAAACCGATCCCAATATTAAAATTCTCGATCAATTCGAAAGAAAGTTTGGCAATGACGAGAACCTAGTCATCGTCCTGCATTCCCCCAGCGGAGTTTTTGATCCCTCAACCGCTGAAACAATCCGCTCGCTAACAGAAGACCTGCTGGCCTCAGTACACCAAGTTATCCGGGTTGATTCCCTCTCTAATTACAATTACACCTACGCCGACGGCGATGAAATTATTGTCGAGCCCTTCTTCCCCGATCCCGGAGAGGAGATCAGTCAAGAGCTGTTAGACCAGAAAAAGAAAACTGCCCTGGCGCATAAAGTGATGCCCGGTTACCTGGTCAGCAAAGACACCAAGTCGGCGATGCTCTTTGCCCGCTTAGTTCCCACCCTAGACGGCAGCCCCAATTACCGCAAAATTGTCGCTGACGCTAGGAAGCTCTTAAAAGACAAGTACCAGGGAAAAGACGACCATCAATTCCATATACTAGGGGAGGCGGCGGTCAACGACGCCTTTCGTGAGATAGGAAACCGCGACGTCGAAATAATTGTTCCGATTCTTTTCCTACTAATTATCCTCTACATGCTCTTTGTTTTCCGCTCGGTAAAGGCGACGCTCTTACCACTTGTCATCATCGGCATGAGTATTGTCATGACTCTGGGGCTTTGTTTTATGATGGGCATGGTCTACAACTCGATCCTGACCATCTTGCCCACCATCCTAATCGCCATCTCCATTGCCGACTCGGTCCATGTCATTGTCACCTACTTTCAATTTAGGGCGCTAGGGATCGACTCCTTCGACGCCGCTTATAAGGCGACCCATAAGAATATTATCCCCACCTTCCTAACCTCCATCTCGACTATGATCGGTTTTTTCTCCCTGACCATGACCGAGCTGGTTCCCATTCGCCAATTGGGAATTTTAGCCGGCATAGGCTGTGCCCTGGCCTGGATAATCACCATCTTCTTCCTCTGCCCCTTACTGACAAAAATTAATTTCAAAGTTCCAAAAACTTTCACTCATACCAAAGACGTCGATGGTGCCAGTCCGCTGGCGCACCTCTTAGTGCAAAAACTAAAACGCTATATAACTCCCATCCTAGTCATCTTCGTCTTGGCGACCGGAATTAGCACCTACCTAGGCTCCCTAAGTAAAGTCAATTCCAACCCCTATGAATACTTCCTCGAAGGCATGTCCCTTCGAGTCGGCAATGATTTTGTGCGCGACAATTTTGGAGGCAACGCTGGGCCTGAGATCATTATCTACGCCGGTTCAAAAACAAATCCCATCGAAGACGGCATTAAAAATCCAGAGTTCCTTAGAAAAGTTGAGAACTATAAAAACTGGATCGACTCTCAAAGTTACGTCAATAAAACGGTTGATATTATCGACATCATCAAAGACATGAATAAATCGCTCTATGGTGGCAAAGAAGAGCAGTATAAAATTCCTTCCACCCAAAAAGGCGTAGCGGAGCAGCTCTTCCTCTACTCCATGTCACTGCCTCAAGGCATGGACCTGAATAACCGCATGACCTTAAAATACGACGCCATGAGGATGTCAGTGCTATGGTCAATTTTCGATACCCGTGGCTGGCTCCACCACGCCGACCTATTTGAAAAGAAGGCCGCGGAACTGGGACTACATGTCGAGATAACCGGAAAGTTCTTACTCTTTCAAAGAATGATGGGTTACGTAGTTGAAACTTTCGTCAAGTCGGTCTCAATGGCGGTGATCTTAATCGCTCTCTTAATGATGCTGGTTTTCCGCTCGGTAAAAATCGGATTGCTCTCGATGCTACCCAACCTAATCCCCCTGGCCTTCGGAGGCGCCTTCATGAAAATCATGGGCATCGACCTCAATATCGGCTCGGCCTTAGTCTCCTCGGTCTGCTTAGGCATTGCCGTCGACGACACCATTCACTTCCTCTCCGCCTACTACC
>JABGVH010000153.1 GCA_018646195.1 Halobacteriovoraceae bacterium | reverse complement strand
GAACTCATTTCTTACTCCTTGTTAATAGCGTGTCAGAAATGAGTAAAAGGAGCACGGAGCGATTTGTTAAACTGCGGAAATTACATCAAGCTGCAAGCTTCAAATTAACAAATCTGTTCCACAAGGTCTGAAGACACACACCTACTTTATTGATACAGAATTTACCTCAGGCAGGAAATGGGGATTTAAGGGTCTTTTCAAGTAAAGAGGAAGAACTTTTTAACCTAATTCTTATTTTCTTGGGGAATCAGCCATTTTCTTGGCCATTCATTTCTGACTCTTGGAGTTTGACCAGCTGAATCTACATTCATCTTCATGCCTAATAGAATTGCAGTAATAATTCTGCTCTTTTATTGGAGAAACCATGTCATTTAAAACCCGCCTACAGGCTATCATTTTTATCAGAGAGACGGAAGATCAGTTAGCTACGGATGTAGCGGAGATACTGGCTTGTGATGCTTTGAACGACGTTACGATCGATCCTAAGGCTAACCAAGAAGATTTATTGGAGTCTTTTAAAAAGGTCGACTTGGCGCTGTTAAACAACGCTTTAGAGGAAGTACTCGACTCCGTGGAGGACGACGATGGGGAGGAAGTCGAATGCCCTGACGAAGAAACAGAGGAAGGGTAGTTATGGCCTTTTTTCTTTTCTTTTCGAAAGTGGTTAAAAAAAGCTGGTCCCCGAAGGGGGCCAGCCCTTCTGAAGAAAAAGGATCATTCCGCGCGAAGCGCGGGATGATCCTTTTCTGGCTCATGTCTGGAGATTTTTGACATGAAATGGAAAGGAAGCTCTCTCGAAAAACACCTATTACGAATTGCCCTTGATTCTGTGAATTTCACCTCATCTGTTTCTTTAACCGGAAAAAATAATCTAGGACCCTGCGAAGTCAATAGAACTTTAGAGTTTTACGCGAACTCGTTAAATACTGTGATTTTTAATGGGCATGAGGAAGTTGAAAGGCAAAAAAATGGGCTTTTGGTGAAAGAGTTAAAAATAATAGGAGTGTATGCCACGGTTTCTCTTCATCAGGGAGAAGTTAAAATAATGATTCAGTTTAAAGGAGTGTTCTTTGCTTGCGATAATGGCCTAAGTTCAATGCAGGCCCTAATGGTTGAAGTCATGAAAACACTTGGTGTTTTTTTCAGAGTTACACGTATCGATGTTTGTCAGGATATTTCCTTAAGACCAACTGAGATATTACCACCTAGCAATAGTGAAACCATATGGTCTGGGTTGAAGTATTGCTTTAAACATTCTTATTGCGAGTATCAAGTAAGCGATAAAGAAAAAGGGATGAGCCCGACGGGATTTTGTATTAAGAACAGTAGATTCGAAATTAGGCTTTACGATAAAAAGAATGAATTGAAGGGATGCAAAAGTGAAAATAAGAGAAAATTCTACAAGGAATATTTTTTGTCGATTGGCCCAGATTCTCCTGTAACTCGGTTTGAACTTCAAGTGAAACAAGAAAATTGTGAACCCTACCAGGAAGTTATTTTTGACCGGAGTATGACCGAAGATTTATTTTGCCGAGAAGTATTAAAGAGGTTTTCAAAGAAGCATAGCCTTAAAGAAAGAAGCAATGGTTCGAAAGATCAAGATTGGAATAGGCATCCTATAAATGAAAACTGGAAAACTCTTTTTTGTATCAAAGACGTAGAGCACTTGAGGTTGATTACCGCTCGCGACTTTAGGTACACGGATTCAAATAAGCGAATGAGCCAAATTTTAAATTCAATCGCAGATTTTTGCGCCCATGAAGATGTAAAGATTGACTCATTTGTATCAAGTCTCAAGAGGCATGAAAAAGAGGTGATTGTCGATGCAAAGGATCGTAAGGACAAGTTTGAGAGAACTCAAGAAAATTTGGAACGCCTTAGAAAAAAGGTTCTTGATGAGTTTTTTTTGGATCAAGGAGAATTACCGTTTATAGAATAGTTGGGGGTTCTATAACATCCCCAACTAGCAGCATTTTAACTTAAAAGAAGAATGGAGTAGGTTTGGTCATTAGAAACGTAAAAAACGCCACACAAACGACTTTAAACGCCACAAACAACGTTTTGAAACGCCATGGGCAACCTCTTTTAACTCCATTAAAAACGCCAGCTTAAAAGCTCGCTAACTTCAAGGATGAAGGTTATGAAATTTCAGTTTTTTAATTCTAACAATCGATTGAGAAATATTGCTGATAGTGATAATAATCAAAATTCATTGCTTTTTAAAATTCGAATATGGACCGCAGACGAGGTGGCCGATTTTTTGGATGTGACAGTCGGTCATATCTATAATTTGGTCAATAGACGAGAAATCCCTTTTAAACAAAAGGGAAAAGGTGGCAGGCTGTATTTTATTCCTCAGGAAATCTTTGACTGGATTTTTGAGGAGGTAGAATGACAGTAAAACGCTATAAGACTTTAAAAAGTTACAAAGGTATCCGACAAGATTTAGTTTCGGGAAAATATGTAGTTCAAAAAGGATTAAATGGAAAAAGATTTTCTAAATCATTTTCTAAACTCCGTGAAGCAATTCATTGGCAAAAGACTTACGATCCTGGGCTCATCCAAACACAAAACAAGAATCAACTTACTTTTGGGGCACTATGGGAAAAATACAGGGATCAGTATTTGTCTTCACAACAGGGATCAACCCAAGAAAATCGGATCGAATTAGCAAAATTATTTGAAGATTTATTTTGTCTTAAATTGCATTGTTTTAATCCTGGTGTGATTTCTGAGTTTATATTGGCCAAGAAATCTGACGCGCTGAAAATAAATAATTCTCGAAGGAAAAGTTTTGACCAGGAGTTAAAGCTTCTAAAGGCGATTTTTAATTGGCACATCGAACTTTTCGACCACACATTTTCAAATCCTGTAACTAAACAGCATAAGAAATTAGGAACAATTGCAAATGTTGAAAAAAAGGAGAAGAAACTCGACGTAGAGGAGTTAAAACTCTTCTTTACTGAGTTAGAGAAAAAGCCTTTTTGGTATGACTTTGCTTTGACCCAATTACTAACTGCGGGCAGAGTTCAGGAGGTTGCAGGACTTCAAAAACAAAGCTTAGACTTTCTTAATCGTGAATTGATTATCAAAGACGTTGCTGTTTGGAGAAAAAGAGATAAAAGATTCGATTTTCTAAAACCAGTACCTAAGAACGGAGAAATTCGGATTGTTCACATTAATGACTTTATGCTTCGAGCGTTGCAGAGAAGAATCAGCGAATCGCCAAGAAGATGTAGTTTTGTTTTTAGTTTGGATGGCTCTCCACTCAATTACAGACAAATTCAGCACCATTATGATTGGGCCTTAAAAAAATGTGGCTTAGGAGATAGATTTAGTGGAACGCATATTTTGCGTCACTCTATGGCGACATTAACTAGGTTTGTTACAGGAAGCTTAGAATTAACCCAGGCTGTAACTGGACATAAGGATCAAAGGTTAGTTCAGCATTATGCTTCATTGGATAATTCCGTGAACAAACAGGCTCAGGTTCAAGTTCAAAGTTTTTTGGAAATGGAGGATTTTTTTAGTGTGAGCAAACGTGAGCAGATTCAGTAAAAGGAAAAAAAAAGGGGCCCCCGGTAAGGCCCCTTAAAACTTGGTACTCCCAAGGGGATTCGAACCCCTGTTACCGCCGTGAAAAGGCGGTGTCCTAGACCGGGCTAGACGATAGGAGCTTATTGAAATCTAAGTCTTGGTTTCGTCAGGCCTCTTCTAAAAATAATGGTGATCTCGCTGTGACTCGAACACAGGACCCTCTCCTTAAAAGGGAGATGCTCTAACCAACTGAGCTACGAGACCACGTATTTTTAGAAAACGTGAGACTGAAAATAGGCATTTTCCTGAGTTCTGTCAATTGAAAATGTTATTCAAGTTTGTGTTTTTAGACTGGAAAAATTTTATTTGCACTTGCGTAAATTCGAGCTATCCCCTAAGGTAGGGAGCTTTCAAAGGGGTATTTTTGACGTCAATAGAGACTTCTATTCAAGATAAAGTGGTGGCCTTCCATACTCTGGGCTGCCGGCTCAATTTTAGTGAAACGGGCACTATCGCGCGTGGTTTCATGGAGCGTGGATATGCCGTAGTTCCCTTTGGAGAGCCCGCAGACGTCGTTTTTATCAATACTTGCACCGTTACTGACGGCGCTGATAGCACTTGCCGCAACCTGATCCGAAAGGCCCATCGCTCAAGCCCCGAGGCCAAAATTGTAGTCGCCGGCTGTTATGCCCAGATGGAAGCTGAAGCAATCTCTCAAATGCAAGGGGTTGATCTTATTTTAGGCACCTCGGAAAAATATAAAGTTTTTGATTATCTTGGAGAAGAAGAGCGCCAATTAGTTAAAATCGACAAAAGTCAGGACTTTTGGGGCGCTGCGACATCGTTCGGCGAAGGCCATACACGCGCCTTTTTAAAAATTCAGGATGGCTGCAATTACATTTGTTCATTTTGTATAATTCCTCAGGCCCGCGGTAGAAGTCGCGCTATTTCAATTGACCAGGCAGTCGCCAATGCCAAGACACTGGCGGCCGAAGGATTTAAAGAAGTAGTATTAACCGGTGTTAATATTGGAGAGTACGAGGCAACTTCTGGAGAGAAGTTAACAGACCTCTTAGAGGCATTATTTGCGGTTGAGGGGATCGAGCGTTGGCGCTTATCTTCGGTAGAGCCAA
Organism: Halobacteriovoraceae bacterium; assembly: GCA_018646195.1. Taxonomy (GTDB): domain Bacteria; phylum Bdellovibrionota; class Bacteriovoracia; order Bacteriovoracales; family Bacteriovoracaceae; genus JABGVH01. The sequence goes on along the minus strand of JABGVH010000153.1, from coordinate 5,904 downwards.
ATACTATTACAGATGAGCTATTGGGCCTTTTAAAGGCCAGTCCCAAGTTTCTTAATCACTTTCATATTCCCATGCAAAGTGGCTGCGATGAGGTACTTACCTCGATGCGCCGGAAGTATACTGTGCAAGAATACCGGGCAGTCATAGAAAAAATTATTTCAAATTTTCCAGAAGCTGGAATAGGCGCTGACATGATTGTCGGGCACCCCGGTGAAACTCCAGAACAATTCCAAGAAACTTATGCCCTGGCCAAAGAATTACCGCTAACTCACTTCCATCTCTTTCCCTTTTCTAAAAGAAAGGGGACCACTGCCGCTAATATGCAAAACTATGTTCACTCTGCGGCTAAAAAAGAACGCTTAAAAGCATTAGAGCTACTGGGACAGGCTAAACTAGATTTATTTTCTAGTGATCAAGTGGGTGAGACTTCTGAAGTTTTATTTGAAAAGCGAGACAAGAGTGGGGAGTGCTTCGAGGGATATACTTCAAATTTTGTGCGGGTTTTTGTTAAAACAGATTCCGATCTTAAAAATCAAGTCAGAAAGGTCCATTTGACGGAATTTCTAAATGGTCGTCTTATGGGCGAGATCCTGCATTAAATATTACCACCCAAGGTTTGATAGACACTTAACAATTCAGAATTTATATAGCGGCAAGTAGCACCAGAAGCGGGCGCGCGGTCAACTCCAAAACTTAATTTATATTTTTCAGAAGGGTCCTGACAAACGGTGGCGACACTGCTCTCGAGCTTTTGGCCGCTGGATTCTGGATTCTTGTAAGCGAATTCCATAAATTTTTCACGGAAAGTATCTGGCTCATCGTCTTCCACCAGGTAGCGGACAGCTGAATTTGTGGCCTTAAGAAGACCATCAAAGAAGCTATTTCCATTGCCATTGAGCTTGTTCTGTAAATGAGAAGAAACTCCCAGCGCCAGACGGGCGCCATGAGAAGCGGTGATATTGCCGCAAATAAAGTCTCTTGGAATATAATTTCTAAAATTATACCAATGGCGATCAGCAAGTCTCTTATTATGGGGCAGCTGTGACAGCCAGGCGTCACGAGCAGTTGAATTCTTATTTAGAAATAATTTGCCACCTGTTATAGACCAAACCAGCGGGTCCCCATCAGCAAAAGCGCCAGCACTCATGGCGTAGGAGCAGAAGCCTCCATGCTGAGGTTCGAATCGACTAGGATTGGCCTTGAATTTCTCCATATTCTCTTTTGAGGAAAATTGATAAGTGGCGGTTTTATACTTATAGGAGAATTCAGCTTTTCCTTTCTTAGGGGAGTCGGTCTTTGATGCTAGATCAAAATAAGAAACAGGGTCATAGCCTTTTATTGCCAGGCCATTTTCCTCACCCACAATTAATCCAGTGTTTCGAAAGTCTTTGTACTGGCCAAACTCTGAGCTGGCGATGCCGGTAAAAGAAAATAGGATAGAAAATAATATAATGCTTAATCGACTCATAAACTCACTCCCTAGTGGGCTTTTCGGAAACTACAGTAATTTCCTGAGGTATTGGGCCTTTACTAGTCGAAACTAATTTTTGGAAAGCCACCGTCCTGAATATTGCCTTTAATATGCCCAATTACCTGGGTATTTTTGTCTTTTAGGCTGTAGTTGAACTGGGTACTCTTGCTGTCCATTGAATAGTTAGAGAGCTCGATATGTTTGGGAACCTGTAAATAAGAGGCTTTGAGCTGGGCCAGATCGGGACCCTTGCCCGTTTCTGCATAGTACATTTTCATACTGATTTGAATATTGTGAATAGTTCCTTTGAGCGCCTGCTGAAAGGCGACAGTCATCATAGAGTTGCTCATTTGAATATTGTCCAGCGCCGATTGCGCCATGGAAACACGTTCGGGATGGCCTTTATTTTTTTTGATGACGCCTTTGTAAAGTTTTTCGAGGCGAGCAATAGGGAATCTCCTTTGATTACTCTGGGCCTGTGTCACTAGGTAATTGGCCTCAAAAATAGGTAGCTTAAAGTCGAGCTCTTCTTGTGCCAATATTTGCCAGGTTTCCGATTGGGCATCTTTTCTCTTTGAAACCACATCAAATAATTTCCAGGCCTGTTCAAATTTTTGATTGCGTTTAGCCTTTTGGGCATCATTGTAAATTTTCTCAGTCTTCTGATTGAGGTGACCGTATTCTTTGTTGGCGGGGTCTTGTAGCCATTTGTTTTTTTCTAAAAGGGCCTTGCGCAGCTTAATCCCACTGGCCTTACCGACATTAACTAACGCTTTGTAAATCTGCTGGCGGTTCTTATTGAGAAGCGAGACATTGCTCGAGGAGACTAAGGTCCCTAGGCCCTTTCTTTTGAGTTCGATTGTGACTTTTGCGGAGCTGGCCTGCTCGACTAAGATAACCGTGATGGTTAATTGACCGCTAGCTTGCTTGCTGGGAACAATCTCTAAAAGCCGGGCCTTGGTTAATTCTTGTAGCGCCGAATCTACCCCCGCCTGGCGCATTTCATCTTTTGCCAGTGGGTACCAGTTCTTGTTGCGGAACTCGGCCTTCAAGGAAACCTTGGAGGGAGGTTGCGCCGATAGGTAGAGGGGGGCCAGCAATATGATAATTAGTAGAATTTTCATTTAGAATTCAATTGTAACTGTTTGAATACTTTAGAACCTCCCCGGAAGAGTTTACCGGCCAGTTAAATGGCAGCTGGCAAAAGTGCTACAATAGAAGAAGGAATTTCCCCCTGTTTTTTGGTCAAGTTTTTAGGCCATAATTGAGGGGTCATGGAGGATCGAATGAAGCTTTACCTATCACTACTTGTCTTACTTTTTGTCACTAATTTACAGGCAGCACCCTGTGACCTTATAAAAAAGAAAGAGTATCCGGACAAGTACAAGCAATGCATTGTTTATCAAAAAAATGGAACTTTAAAAGAATGGGATAATTGTGTCGAGTGCCTCTTTGCACCCAAAGTGACTGGTGAATTTGTCAGTGAAAATAAATATCCTGGCCGTAAACCCGCCTCGCTTGATCCAGCAGATATCGTCGAAGATTAGCGCTCAACCACCTCTAAAACTTGCTCTCCCGTCCGGTCGCGAAATTTAACTCGCAGTCCACTGACATCTGGAGTTGTGGCAATCAATCGGTATTCAACTTTACGGCTTCCAACAACTGGATAGTTGTGAGTAGTTTTCAAAATAAGCCGGCCTTCATTGTATTCCCAAGATCCAAAACCTTCTTTTTCATTTGGTAGATCAGGAATCGAGAAAAAAAACTGCCCATCTTGATAAAGAACCAAGTCAATATCATAGAGACCACGAGTCGAGAGTATTTTCGAACGAGTCATGTCAACAGTTCCCGAAGGAGTGTCTTGTTTATTAACAAATTGACTGAAAAAGTCGGGGCTTCTTTCGAAGAAAACCAGGTCTGACTTTTTGTCTTTCTTTAGACCGCAGCTAAATAGAAGAGAGGAAAGTGCAAAGAATACTATTAATTTCAATGCAAGTACTCCTTACAAAATTGAATTTCAGAGCGCTCGGGGCCATAGGCTAAAATGCCAACAGGAATTCCAATAAAATCTTCAATAGTCTGAATATATTCTTTTAATGGGGCAGAGAGCTGATCAGTTTTAAAATCGTCATGAAAAGTTTTTAACTCGCGGTAGAGAGGTTCAACTTTTGCTAAATCAATACCGGGATAGGCACAGTCTATTTCACGACCTTCGTAATTATAAGCGTAGCAATATTTAAGATCTTCTAAACCACAGAGCACATCTAATTTGGTGAGGGCAATAGAGGTAATATTTGAGGCCTTAACGGTGTACTTTAAAAGTGGAAGGTCCATCCAGCCGCAGCGGCGCTTGCGTCCTGTGGTGGCCCCAAACTCGCCGCCTATCTGTTGAATTTTTTCGCCTAATTCAGAAAAAAGTTCGGTTGGGAAAGGACCTTCGCCGACACGAGTGACATAAGCTTTGGTGATTCCTAAAACTTCTTCGACGCTTGAGCCGGGACAACCTGCACCAGTATAAATGCCGCCAGCTGAAGTATTGGAAGAGGTCACATAAGGATAGGAACCGTAGTCGATGTCCAGTAGAACGCCCTGGGCGCCCTCGTATAAAATCTTTTTATTTTTTTGAATGGCATGATCGATGAGGCTAAAAGTATCGCAGAGATACGGTTTAATAAGTTTTCCTAGTTCAAAGAGCCGTTCAGCCTCTTCCTCTGGACTGGGGTAGCTAACCTCATAAAGGTGTTTAAAGAGGATTTCTTTTTCAATAAGATTGTCCCGCAGTTTTTCAACCAGGCTCTCTTTATTTAAAAGATCTTTTAGCTTAATGCCTTTACGAGTGGTTTTATCTTCGTAGGCTGGGCCTATGCCTTTTCCAGTGGTACCAATTTTGATGGGACCCTTGGCCTCTCTTTGGCCGTCTAATAATTTATTGTAGAAAGTAATAACGGTGCAATTTTCTGAGATTCGAAGTCTCTCTGGAGAGACGTCTACGCCGGAGCCTTGAATATCTTTGAGCTCGACCTGAAAGGCTTCGGGGTCAAAAACGACTCCGTGACCTACAACAGAAGTACAATGCTGGTGCAAGATTCCCGAGGGAATGAGATGAAGTACAATTTTCTTCTCTCCCACAATAATAGTATGACCAGCATTATTGCCGCCTTGGTAGCGAATGACTAAGTCACTCTTTTGCCCCAGTAGGTCTGTAATTTTGCCTTTACCTTCGTCGCCCCATTGGGCACCGATAATCGCCATTGATCGCATTAGGCTTTCACCCCGTTTAGATGGTTATTATTATTAAAAAATTCTGAAAGTTGATTGATCACCATTTCGCCCACTCGAACCTGCGCTTCTTCTGTAGAAGCTCCAAGGTGAGGAGTGGTTACTAAATTTTCTAGTTTTCGTAGTGGGCTATCAGTAGGTAGGGGCTCGGTAGCGTAGACATCAAAGCCAGCGCCACGAATTGCTCCGGACTCGAGAATACTTAAGAGCGCATCTTCGTCTACAATTCCACCACGGCTGGCATTTACCAAAATAGCGTGGGGTTGCATTGCTCCTAAGAGTTCGGCGTTAACCATGCCCTTGGTGGCGTCCATTAAGGGAGTGTGTAGAGAAATGATATCTGCTTGAGAAAAAACATCTTTAACATTCTCAACTTTTTTTGCATAGGGAAGTTCACAGCTTTGAACAAAGGGATCGAAGTATAGTACTTCTACATCAAAACCAGCCAGCCGTTTTGCCAAGATTTGGCCAATCCTACCAAATCCAATAATCCCGACTTTCTTTTTCCAAAGCTCTACGCCAGTGAACTTGGCCTTATCCCAGCCACCACTTTTCATTGTTGTGTGGGCCCAGGCAGTTTTTCTAAGTACTGTCATCATAAGCGCGAAAGCGTGTTCCGCCGCTGAATTATTATTAGCGCCGGGAGTATTTGATACCGCTACATTCTTCTCACTGCAGGCAACTTTATCGATATTATCTGTGCCTTCACCGGCGCGAATAACATATTTCAAGTTGGGGGCCAGCTCGAGGTAATCCGGAGTGACTTTGGTTGCAGAACGAATCACCAGGCCATTAATTCTTGGCAGTAATTCTTGCAGTTTTTCTTGGGAAATTTTTGACTCCGGGTGAACTTCAAATTCACTTTTGGAACAGAGTTCAGCGAAGAGGTTTTTATCAAAACCGTCAGAGACTACAATCAATGGCTTCATAATTTTCTCCTGGGAGATCGATGGGTTGGGAAACCATCGCCATCATATCTCCCACTTTTTAGAGTGGCCAGAGAAAGCAGAGATTATGCCTCAATGCGCCGCAGGTTGCGATAAACTGCATTTTGGCTTATTTGTTTGAGTACTCAAACTTTAAGATAATTGTTCAAACAAAGGTGTCAATATGCATATATTTAAAAAAGTCCCCAGCCTACTTCTTATTCTAGT
>JABGVH010000127.1 GCA_018646195.1 Halobacteriovoraceae bacterium | reverse complement strand
CTTATGACTGGCCTAAGGATATGGCGCTGGCACTAGATGAGTCCCTACCAGCAATATTAGAGCAGGGACAATTTCCCGCCTGCCTTAAGGCCTGGGTAATAAAGCCCACTACCGTCCATGGCCTAAGCGAAACCTTCCGCCTTATCGATCAGGCCAATATGCTAAAATACTACGCCGTTATAAGTAGTACTTACGAATCATCTTATGGCCTCAAGTTACTCAAAATATTGGCAAATTATCAAAACCAATCAACCCCCACTGCATGTGGTTTAGACACCTTACGCTATCTTAAATAAGACTCAATGGAACTGAGGCATAATCCGATAAGTGATTATATTTCCCCTCAAAAAAAGTGAGTTCCCCATGGGTCTTTTAAAAATAATTCTCCATTCTATTATCTGCCTCTCCCTTGCCTTCCCAGCATTTGCTCAAGATGAAAATGCTGACTTTGGACAGGATAGAAAGGCCGAGCGACAAAAACGCCGTGACGAGAGAAAGGCCCGCCGCGAAGAGCGCCAATCGGACCGCCAGGAGAATCGCAAAAAGAAAAAAGACGAACGCCAGGCCAATAGACAAGAGAGGCGCGGTGAACGTGGTGAGCGCAGAGAGGGTCGCCAAGAAAATCGCAAAGAGAAAAAAGACGAACGCCAGGCCAATAGACAAGAGAGACGCGGAGAACGTGGTGAGCGCAGAGAGGGTCGCCAAGAGAATCGCAAAAAGAAAAAAGACGAACGCCAGGCCAATAGACAAGAGAGACGGGAGGAACGTCAGGCCAAACGAGAGGAACGTCAAGAAAAACGCCGTGCCATGAGAGAAGAGCGCCAAGGTAAACGCCAGGCCAAGAGAGAAGAGAGAAAAAGTCGCCGTGAAGAGCGCAAAGGTAATCGCCAGGCCAAAAGAGAAGAAAGAAGTGGTAATCGCCAGGCCAGGAAAGAACAGCGAAGTTCCAATAGAAGTGCCAGGAAAGAACAGCGAAGTTCCAACCGAAGTGAAAGGCGAGGTCGTCGAGGAGCTAGCCGCGGGCGTAAATAAAGAACGAAATTTTCAGGAGAATATATATGAAGTGTTTTTTAATCTTACTTAGCTTATTTGTTACCGTCAGCTGCAGTAGTACACCTCAAAGAGGCCCCGCCTCAGACTGTAAGAATGTAGATGCTGAACATCCAGACTATTTCCAGGGCCCCGCAAAGTGCGATTAAGGGGTGGGATCCCCTGCTAATGACCCGATAGGATTTTTCTTCAAGTGAGCAGTTATAGCATCCCAGCTTTTAATAATAATGGTTCCGCTAGGTAGTGGTTCTTCTAAGTTCTTGCCGATGTAATAGGCCCTAAGTCCATGCTCACGATAAGCTGCCACATCATGGGGTTTATCGCCGACACCAATTAAAACTTTGTTGAATTTTTTCTTCATCCTGGCGATAACGCCACTTTTATACTCTCCATGATTACCTGGAACACCATTTCCAAAACCAAAGTCCCAAAAATAAACTGGCCCTGCAACAAATTGATTGTATTCCATCCAGCGATCAGTCTTCGAAGTAAAAGTATCATCCCTTGCCGTCAAATAAACCACTTGGTGATTTAAGGCCAGGGATTCAATTCCTTCCACTGCATTTGGAAGGGTTGGTATTTCTTCTATTGGCCTAAAGAGAAAGTCTTTGGCACCCATATTCGAGATTGTATGGTCAATATCGCTAATCGCCACTGGCCGATTAGCACTAATCACAGTAACCGTAATCTTAGCTGGAAGGGCGCTGAATTTTTTCTTATTTTTAAACTGAGCAGTGAATTGATGAGTACCGATTGGGAGTTCTTTTATTGGAAAAACTGACACTCCGTTTTTTCCAGTAGTGCCCTCTCCTAATTTGTCAGGGCCGCTAAAATACTCCACTTTGGCATTTCTGATGTCTCTTCTAAAAATAATGAGACCAGCTCTTTCGGCCTTTAAGCGCAGGAAGATTTTATCAGTTGGTAAATTGAGTGAGTCTTGGCCATGAAGCAGGGACTTTTTAGGAGCGGCAATCGCCCCTGAGCCTATGCTCAGCAATAGTAAAAGAAATCCAATCTTAATAATATTCATATCCCATCCCAATGGCGGCACTATAGTTTATTTTTCATAATTCCCCTAGTGGGATGAAAAAGCTACAGACTTAAAAGGCCCAAATCAATTCGATTTAGGCCTTTATCGTTTAAATTTAATAAGTTACTTAAAGCTTTCGAATAAGTCCTTTACCCGTTACGTAAAATGACTCTGAAGTTCTAATCTCTTTCAATACGCTTTTTGCGGCATAGGAGATTTTGATAGTGGCGGTGGCCACTTGATCTTTTATCGAGCCAACATTAGTAATAGTCACTAATTTTGAGGCGGCATTAAATTCAAAGCCCCACATGACTTCTACGTCAGAAGCTTCTACATCTACCCCAGTTAAGTAAGCGCCAGCGCCTTGAAAGGAGCCACTATGTTGAAAATAGACTGTGTAGGTAAAGCCAATGACAGTCATTCCAAAAAGGTTCTTGTAGGTTACTTTATAGCGTCTAACTCTCGGAGCAGACCAATTTTCCATCTGATTAAAGGTTCCACCTGTTCCGTCTATATTAGGCAGCACTGAAATAGCCGGGCCCATTTCAGTTGAAACAACTGGTCGTCCGGCTTCAATAATCGCCCAAATCTTTTTGCCAAGGGCCAGTAATTTTTCAACTGTCATAATGACTTCGCCAAGTCCCTTATCTCTACGGGAAAGAACAAAGTTTTCCTCTAGGAATTCTTCTGTAATATCTTCGACGTCGATACTCGCTATCGTATTGTATTCTTCAGTTTGATCCTTAGTGGGATCGATATCAATTTTCTCTAACTTGGTTTGGGTAAAAGAAAGTGATTTTACCGGACCTGCGATGGCCTGGCCTGTAGTGATAGATAGGTAAAAACTAAGAACTAGTAGCATTTTTCCGGTTCGTCTCATAAGAAAGCTCCTTCTCAAAATGGGGGGTGTTAGGTTGTTTAAATTGGCTATAAACTATGATTCGCCCATGAGACCGTCAAATGACTTTTACTTACATTCGTAACTTATGAAATATATAAGCCTAGCCTAATAATAAGGGCCTAAGTATTGATAAGTTCAATAGAATTTGGGCGAGCAAAGTTTACACGACGCATTATGACAAGGCCCTAAAAATGCTAATCTCTCCCCTCATGAGAAAGATATCATTTTTAAAATTGCTGCTTTTGTGCTTTTTGCAGCTGCTATTAATTACAAACACGCAGGCGGCGCCGGCCCCGCTCTATCCATTTGCCTCAAGCAGCCAAAGCACTTTCGAGCAGGTCAATGAAACCCTTCAAAATGCCAGTCTCTTTAAAAAGATCCGCGCCAAATTAATCGATATTATTGGCGGTGGGCTCTCGACTTTTGAGTCCTTTTCAATTGAAGGCGCGACCTTCGGACTTCAGGAGGGAATTGTTAGTGAGGTTATATTAGGTTTTAGTCGCTCAGTTGAGAAAAACCCAAGGCCTACAAATAGCAATGACCTTTTCTTAGTTAAAGACACTTTAAAAATAGGATTGCGCTTGGGTCTTGGAGTAGTTCTCTCTGGTAGCGCCGCCTACATCCATCAATTTACTCTTGTCTATCCCGTCAAGAGTAGGACCGATGGGGTTATTAACCACGGATTTATTCTAGATTTTCTACTTCCGCTACGAGTGGTGAGCGGAAAATTGCCGCCTAAGTACGTGCTTATGAGAGAAAGTTTTATAGAGGGCCAGGCCAGGATTCGGATCAATGGAGGCACTGTACCTCTAGGTCTCGATCTCACTTACAACAGAGTCAATATGGGGCGAACCATCGTCTCTAAAAAACAAAAAAACCAGGCACAGGTCTATGTTGATTCGGCAAAATACAATGAGCTAGGACTTTATTTTGGATTTCAAATGGGTCTCTTAGCTATTCCTATTCAGACCGCTTCTAGCCAGATTGGTGACATTTCCCGCTATCAAATTACACTCGACCTAGAGCACCCAACTAGGAAGTTAGAGAGTCAAAAAGCGCTTACTGATATCATGCATGCCAATAATTACGATAGGGCCTTGGAAGTTGGAACAAAACGATTAATTGAATCAGAGTTTGTTCACCGTTTCCGCTTTTTTACCTTGTTGGGTTTTTTCACAAGTAAATCCATTTTTAGATCAGACCGGATTACTGAGTCCCACTACGACGAAAGGGACAATAAGCTGATTGACACCATTCGCTTCCAGATAGAGGACCGCAAACGAACGACTTATAATATTTTGGCAGGAAGCGAAACTCATATGAGCCAGGTATTTCTAACTGCTCAACCAAAAGAAGGTGGCGGTTTAAAAGACCCTCTATTAACACTCACTTTTTTGGCAACTGATCGCAGTTTGAGAAAAACCGAAATTCAAAATACCTTTCCAGACCTGATCAATCAGTTAGTAGGAGACCCCTATCACTTCTCAATTCCAAAAAGAAAAGCACAGCAGGAGCACCTGTCGCAAGAAGCTCAAATTTTAATAAGAACTCATTTTTATCCCCAGGCGGTTAATCACCTCTTGTCTTTTGACTCACAAAGGCTGTGGGCAAGACTCGTAAGAGACCAAGGCAAGAGCGTTAGCTATTGGAAACGACTGGCCGGTACCTCTTATCAAGACCGATCTAACAAAAGAATGAGAAATAATAGAATCCCACTTAAGAAATTAATGCTGGCCAAGCAATTGGCGAAACTCATTCGTCTAATTGATCAGGCACAAACTGAGAAAGATGATTTTGAAAAAGTTCGATCCTTAACCTCGGCGATACGCCAGGGCATCTACCTCACCCCTGACACCTTTAATGTCATTATCCCCTCCCTACTTGTGGCAGAGGTTGGTCAAAAAAGAAGTTTTGTTGAAGGAGAATATGTTCAGTTTAAAAAAATAAAATACCGTGGCCCAAAAAAGGATCTAATCATCTCGAGTAGCTGGGGTATCCCAAGGCCTATAGAGCACTCGGGTCACCGCTTTTTCTTTGAAGATGCTCATGAGCTCTATAATCTGCTTCCCTAGCTAGGCCTTAAAAAAAAGTTTGACTTACGCAAAACTTACGCTTATTATTTAGACATGGGAATTACAAAAAAACAGAAAGAAATTTACGACTATATTAAAAGCTACATAGACACACACTCATGTGCTCCCACTCAAAAAGAGATAAAAGAGCACTTTAGCTTTAAGTCCTTCGGGTCAGTCCAAAGATACATAAAATACCTGACGGATGCTGGGTGTTTGGGATCAGATTGGAATGCCCGAAGAGGCTTAACACTAGTCGAAGAGCAGGCCTTAATGGCCGCTCCTGCCCCTCATAGTCGTGAGATTCCTCTGCTAGGCAAGGTTGCAGCGGGGATACCCATTGAGGCCTTAGAAGACCCTGAAGAAACCATTCCTGTGCCCCTCCATATGCTCTCAGGGGATAGCCGCTATTTTGCTCTTAAAGTAGAGGGCGATTCCATGATTGATGAAGGTATTTTTCAAGATGATATTGTAGTCTGCAAAGGTCAGGAAACCGCTCACACTGGACAAACAGTTGTGGCGGTAATTGATGGAGAGGCGACAGTTAAGAATTTTTATAAAAAGAAAGGGATTATTGAGTTACATCCCGCCAATAGCACCATGCAACCTATCATTGTGGATGGCAGCTTACCTTTTAAAATTGCAGGTGTGCTAGTTGGGCTCATCCGTTCTTATGTCTGATAATTTTCCACCAGAAATTCTAGAACAAGTCTTGGCACAAGACCGAAAAATTATTCATATTGATATGGACTGCTTTTTTGCAGCAGTTGAAATTCGCGACAATCCCGACCTGGTTGGAAAACCTGTCGCAGTAGGAGGAAGCCCTACCGGCAGAGGAGTGCTCTCTACCTGTAATTATGAGGCCAGAAAATTTGGACTTCACTCTGCTATGTCCTCAGCACTAGCGCTTAAAAAATGTCCCGAGGTCATTTTTGTCAGGCATAATTTTTATAAATATAAAGAAGCTTCACAAATCATACGGTCGATCTTTGAAGAATTCACTTCTAAAATTGAACCCCTCTCTCTGGATGAGGCCTATCTAGACGTCAGTGACTGTCAGCAATTTCATGGTAGTGCTACTCTGATAGCTAAAGAAATTCAAAAGCGTATTTTTGAAAAAACAAAACTAACCGCATCGGCCGGAATAGCTCCCAATAAGTTATTGGCAAAGATCGCCAGTGATTGGAATAAACCGAACGGCCTAACACTAATTACTCCGCCACAAATTCCCCAATTTATAACTTCTCTTCCACTTAAAAAAATCAATGGCGTGGGAAAAGTGACCGTCGAAAAGCTAAAGTCCCATAATCTCCATACCTGTGGTGATTTACAAAAGCTCAGCAAGCTCGAATTGACTGATACCTTTGGCAAACTAGGACAAGGTCTTGCCTATAAGAGATGGGGGCTAGACAATCGAGAAGTGGGGCAAGGAAGAGTCAAATCAAAGAGCTTCTCCCTTGAACATACCTTCAATAGAGATAAGCCAGACCTTGAGGCCTGTCTCGATACCCTACCAATACTACGCCAAGACTTGGCCGACCGCTGGATGCGCTGGACAGATAAGCTCGAGGGTGCCGCCCCAGAAATTACAACATTCATTATAAAGCTGAGATTTAACGACTTTAGCCGTGTAACTGCTGAAAAAACCCTGGAATTGGCCTTATTTAAGCCTTTCTATGATTCTGGCGACTTTTCAGCAGAGCTCATCCAGTATACAAGAGACTTACTAAAAGATGCCTGGCAGCGCAAAGGCCTGCCGGTTCGTTTAATGGGTATAGGACTGCGTTTAAAAAGCGATCCTCCAGAAAATGGTCAACTCTCCCTTTTCCAAGGCTAAATTAATATCGTGAAAAATTATAACTGGTCCACTTTTTTCGAACTCCATGGAATTGCTCCTTTTTGGAATGGACTAACTTTCACCGAATTTAATCAACAGCGCATAGAGTTTTGTAGAACTCATTTTATTCCCAAGAATAAAAAAGTGGGAATATCTGAAAAAGACCCCAAAAACTTCTTATTCAAACTCTTTAGCCTTTGGGAAAACGACTGCACTCCAGTCCTCTTGCCCTTCTCCGCTACCCAAAGCGAAAGGCTTCAGTTTTTTAAAACCGCTCCCTACCATTACCTCTGGGAAGATCAGTTCTATCACTTAAGCGATCTTGAATTTAAAGCGCCAAGAGAAGAAGTATTGATACTTTTTTCTTCCGGCTCGAGTGGTAGTCCCAAAGGAATTTCATTAAGCGCCGAGAACCTTTATGCCAGCGCCCAAGGAAGCCTAGAGTTTTATCAAGAATATTTAAATCCAACCACCAAGTGGGAAATGAATTTACCACTTCATCATATTGGTGGCCTGATGATTCCCCTTAGGGCCTTAATTGCCGGGCACCAGCTTACTACTGGTATCGGAACTGTGACATCAATGGTCCCTACCCAATTAATCCGGGCGCTCAAAGAGAAAGACACTGATTCCCTGACCAAATATCAACTAATCCTTCTAGGTGGTGCAGGAATTCCTGTCTCCCTCTTGAAGCAGGCCTATCAATTAGGTCTTAAAATTTCTCCAACTTACGGTTTAACAGAAACAACTGCCCAAGTATGTGCCGCACTTCCTAGCGACTGTGCACTGAATGCTGGTGGCCCGCTTCCCCATCAAGAGATTAGAGTTGTCGACGGAATTATCCAGGTTAAAAGTAGTACTATTAGCGCTGGTCAATATAGAGATGGAAAATTTAAACAGCACTGCATGGACGAAGGATTTTTCTCAACTAAAGACTTAGGTCTTTTCTCAAATTCCGGACTAGATATTCTAGGACGGAATGATGGCCAATTTATCTCTGGTGGCGAAAATATTTCTCCCACAGAAATAGAAAATTTTGTTTTAACTCATCCTGAAATCATTCAAGCAGTTGTAGTTCCTAAAACCCATAGTGAGTTTGGCAATTGCCCTGTTCTCTACTACCAAACCCGCAATCAACAACCGCTGGTATGTAACGACCTAAAGACCTTCTGTAGCAAAGGCCTATCGCCCTATAAAGTTCCCAAAAAGTTTATTCATGGTCTTCTCCAGTTTGGCCTCAAACCTTCTCGTCAAAAATTAATTGAAGCGGCCACCGGCCTATGACCCAATTTAAATTAAAACTGGGCAACACTTCTGGACCTGTGATTCATTTCTTCCATGGTTTCATGGGCAGTCATAGTGATTGGCTCTCAATTATAGATCCACTATTAGAAAAATACCTCTGTGTCCTATGGGACCTTCCAGGACATGGACAGAGCTCGCTTCCAAGTGCCCCGAATCAATTATTTAAGCATTTCTTCCAAGATGCACCCCAAGCCGATTTTTATGTCGGTTATTCAATGGGTGGCAGGATCGCCAGCTGGCTTGCCATGCAGGAAGGGGTAGAATTAAAAGGACTATTTTTAGAATCGGCCCATCTGGGACTTGAATCGACTCAAGAAAAAGAATTAAGACGAGCAAGTGATTCAAAACTACTTGAGAACATACAGACTTCCGATGATCTTTTGAGTTTTCTAAATAATTGGTACGCAAATCCTCTTTGGGGAAATTTGAATCAAGCTCCTGATTACGCCCAATTTATTGAATCGAAAAAAATGAATCAGCTGGAGGGCTGGAAAGCCGCTCTAAAATATTATGGCCTTGGGGAGCAACCAGGTACACGAAACTTCTGGCAACACTCGGTAATTCCCATCTGTTATTTAAGCGGTGAACTCGATTTAAAATATATGGAAATTGCTAGAAGCTTACCAAAGCGAGCGGATTTTAATAGGCATGAGATAGTGAACGCTGGCCATAATACTAAATTTACCGAGCCTGATCAATTTACCGAAAAATTATTAGAGTTCTTGAAAAAATATTCACCTTAAATAAAGTCCATCAAACCACGTAGAATATTGGCGACTCCAATATAGATTGTAATCAGAGATATTAAACCTGAAAGTCCAAGCATAACCTTCCTAAGGCCTTTTGCTTTAACTTTGACTTTCTTAGTCCCTTTCTTAGTCTTAACTAATTTTGTACCAGCAAATAGAAAGGGTTGGTAAAGTTTTAGGTAAATCATTATCCCCATTAATACAAAGAAAAGCCCAAGAAAAATATTCGGAAGCCCTTCAATATTAGATGAGACAAATTGACGGCCAGATAGGCCTGCTGCTTGGTAAACGGCTGCTAATAAAAAGTTGGCAAGCTTACCTACCACCTGAGTTGCGCTCATAGCACCTCAAATAAAAAAGGGCGGATTCCCCGCCCTTTTAGGATTTATATTTAGGAAGATTTTTTCTTTTTCTTTTTCTTTTTCTTCTTCTTTTTCTTCATCATGAAAAAGATACCGCCACCAATGACTAGGGCAATAACGCCGGCCATTCCGCCTGCTCCAAGCCCTCCACTTCCACTGCCACCTTTACGTTGGCTAATGTCGAAAGTCTTGTTTCCATCTGGGATAAAAGATTGATCTCGCAAGAGGTCTTCGTCTTCTTTCTTTAATTGAAAATTATTTGCGGCAACATTTTTTTGTCGGAAAACTCTAAGAGTTGCAATAATTCGATTAAAGACATCTTGGTAGGAATCGTAATGATCTTTAGCGACAGAAAAGGTAACTGCTACCCCAAGGTCTTCTTTAACGGTTGCCATATAACGAGTGTAAAATCCTGGAACCTCTGAGGCCAAGTGAAGTGAATCCACCCAGCGGTGACCGTTAATGGTATTCATTTTGGCATATTTAGGTTCTGAGACCTGAGTCTTGCCACCTGGCAATCTAAAAGTCTTTCTTCCTTTTAAATAACTTTGATATTCATTTAAGGAATCTTTTGAGCCCCGAACCTTGGCGGCCAAAATAATAATCGCCTCTTTTTTCCGTTGCTTGTTTTCACTTTGACAAACCCACTCAGTCCCTTCAAGAGCACAGGCCCAACCAGGGGGTAACTGGAATTCACAGTACTGACTAGTGAACTTCTTCGCAGAGGCAGTTGAGAGGAATAAAATAAAGAATGCGACAAAACTCTTGTACAAAAGAGTTCCCATATTTAACGTCCTTGTTTCACATGGTTATTACTGGTATTTTAACCTAACTTATTGATGATACAAGATAAAAACAACAGAGTCTTTCATTCTAGTATCCTCTGGCGGTAAAACCTTTTTTAATTTGTATTTTTTCGTAGCGCTTTACAAGTCTTATAATGGCCCAATCACTTCCGACCTCATAGGCAATTCCGGCGGCCACTAAGACGTTCCCACCAAAGAAGTCGGTTTTATAAATATCAAATCTAAGCCCTTTGGTGACGTCATTAGACAGGCCTTGATCTATTTTAATAAACTTGCCCCTAGGAGATAACTTTAAGACAGTTCCCTCAACCAGGTACTCTTTAAAACGCCCTACCTTTCGATCCTCTTCTTGAGCACCTTGCGTGCTCCAGGCAATATGCACACCCGCCTCAATTCCTTTATCGGTGGAGGCCCCTGCGGCTATCATGCCTACTCTTCCGCCAATCCTCCAGCTTTTAAAAACTCGATTGGCGCCAATATAAGGCAGTACATATTCTCTATTGATGCTATTAAAAAGATTGCTTGAGCCACTGGCCATTACCGGTTTGTCTTCGGGATTGGCGGTAAAGTCATCCCCTTTGAGTGAATAAACCCCATCTACCCCGAGCATCAGGGCCCATTTTGTATGAGTCCAAACCGAGGCCAATTTATAAACCACTTCTGGACTTAGGGCATTTGGAGGAGTGTTATAACCGACGGAGGCAGTAAGATAATCACTTCGGTTGCGCTTATAGGCAGAATGCATCCACACTGTGAATTCAGTACCATCATCCCCCAGTATAATTTCATCTGGTAGGGTTTGCCCTGCTGTAAAAGTTTGATTGGTGTAACTCGTCTGACGATAGAAAAACTCAAAGGAGTAGTGCATTTTACTATTGGGAGCGGAGTCAAAGTTATATTTTAAACTGCCGTAGAAAGACTCGACTCCCTGATTAGTAAAATCTTTAGTGGTAGTGGCATTGCCTTCACCTACCGTGGCGGAAGAAGAGTTATAGCGAAATAAAACTCCTGCCTTAAAATCTATATGCGAACTAAACCCGTAACGGAAATTGAGATCACTATCTATTTTTGAAAAAGAATCACCACTTTCTAGCGCCACTTCTGCCCCCGTAGTGTCGTAAACAGCGGTGGTTTGCCAGTACTTAGTCCCAGCAAATATT
The DNA here is from genome assembly GCA_018646195.1 of Halobacteriovoraceae bacterium. Taxonomy (GTDB): domain Bacteria; phylum Bdellovibrionota; class Bacteriovoracia; order Bacteriovoracales; family Bacteriovoracaceae; genus JABGVH01. The sequence goes on along the minus strand of JABGVH010000127.1, from coordinate 28,539 downwards.
TCATAGGCCCCTTCGCCAACCCCGTAGGCCTCCGGTAGGTAGAGTAAGCCTTGCTTACCTTTGCCTACCGTAGCATGTGCAAATTGGCTTGCGAATAGAATGATAAATATGAAGTATTTAAAATAAACCATTAGATCTGAAGAGGGTCGCCATCCGACCAAGATTGAGAAATTTTAGGAGATGGAAAAGTATAAAGTTTACGTTTTTGTATCCATTGCCCCGGCATTTTTTCAAATAAACATAAGTGCTTAACTTGAAGATGCAGTGGCAATTGAAACTCACGATGAGCAGCTTCAACAGCAATATCTATTTGATCTAATAAACTTGCCCTCCCCAGTGGAAGGAAAGTTTTTAAATTACATGGATCTATTAACTTGGACTGGTTAAATGTAACCCCACACTTACTCAGGTCTTCTAATAGGCTTTCCTGACAATGAATAAAATCTGGAGATATTTCGGGTTTTAAATAGAGAACATTTGTCCGGCCTCTCGAAACTTCCATACTTTTAAAGATAATTCCTGAGGCCTCATCTAAGTCCATTAAATGACCATCCAGGGTTTCTTCCATAACTTCAAAGAGTTCATTAATTTCGCTTAGCTTATTAGTTTTTAATCTAAAAGGTGGCAAAAGAGTCATTTGAAGAATCGCACTGCGATTGTATTTGAAATCAAATCGACGACGGAAAGAATCAATTTTTTTAAATTGGAGGTAGTGAGGGTGAAAGGTTAACCCAATAAAGTACTGCAAAACCCATCCTTGGTTTCTGATATTATAAGGTTAAGAAACATTAGATAAGGAGACAAGAAAAATCTCCTTTCAGGAAGCCTTGCGTTACGCAGCTTCCTCCTGAACGGACAAATTGGGATTGGGAAGAAAGAGCTTATTAACCCAAAAGTCTCCCTCTAATGCAAAATGAAAGTGACCACCTTTAGATTCACAAAGTGCCCCTATGGACTCGAGTCCAACTCCCCCATCTTCATAGAATTCTTTTGGATAGCTTTCTAAGATAATCTTGCTAAGATTTTCCGCCAAGTTTGATTGATCCTTGAGGTGAAGAATTTTATTTTTGACGGTACAAAATAATCCCTCTTCCTGATAATCAAAAAGAAGCTCTACTTCATCACTATTTTGCTCGGAGACATTTTTAATTAAATTATTAAAAATGCGATAAAAAACTGGGTAGTGAACCATGCAAGACATTTTTTCTTCGGCGGCTGCTTTTTCACCAATCTTTCCAATAAATGTAAAATGGGTCTGGACTAGGTGGTCCGGTAGATAGGTTTGGACTAAATTGACTAGCCCTTCTTTTGCAACCTCAAAGTGAACATTTTCATAAGTTCCCAGTAGGTTTTTATGACCATAGCCAAAGTGATCTTTAATTAAAGACTGAATCAATTTAACTTCCTTTAATAAATTTTCACAATCTTCAATACCAAGCGATTCTTTAGAGTGAATTCGATGCCCCAGGAACAAATTAACCCCGTGCGTGTGATTTATTAAGTCGTGAAAGAAAAATCGCTCTTTAGGATTTTCTTCTCCAGTCATTATTGATTCTGTCTCTTTCTGACGCGTCCAATTTTTCATAAGACTTTTTATTAGCCCCTTTTGTTTTCTTGTTAAGGCCTCACTCCCAAGATAGAAAAGGCCTCCACCCCAAAGCATGAAAACTATTGGGAAAATTTCCTGGCCTTTTGCTAAGACTCTATTGCCAGTCGCCTCGTAGAAAAAGTAGTAACTCAAACCTACTATAAACAAGGGTCCCCAACGTTTTTCAATTCTACTTTCGTTGAAAAGTTCTAAAAAATAAATTCCCGCCAAGCAAGGAATCATATTGATATAAAGTAAACCGACTGAATTGTGATAGAAAGCAGCACCACTTAGGCATAGAAATTGAAAAAGAAAGATTCCCGGGTAGTATTTTGATTCTCTTATCAATTGTCCATGGCCGAGTCCATTTTGAGCAAAATACAAGTTGCCGACGAGGAAACTAGTCAGAAAAAAACTATCTAATACAAAATTATCAATTGTTAGGTAGAGGTAACTCCATAAGGAGAGCCCAGCTAGTAATGAACTCACAACATAGAAGTCAAAAAAGCGAAGGGAGTGACCTGATTGTCTTTTTAAAAATTGAACCATGAGACCTCTTTTACGAGGCCCCGTTTTATTTGACCGGGAGGTAAACTGCCTGGTCGCCTAAGGCCTCTTCTATTCTTAACAACTGATTATATTTTTCCATTCGGTCCGAGCGGCTAGCAGAGCCAGTTTTTATATGTCCTGCTCCACAGGCAACAGCTAAATCGGCAATAAATGAATCACCGGTCTCTCCACTGCGATGACTAATTATTGAATTAAAGTCATGCTGGTAGCCGAGCTCAATAGTTTCGAAGGTTTCTGTCAGTGAGCCAATTTGATTGACCTTGATCAAAATTGCATTGGCCTGCTTCTTTTCTATGCCCTCTTGAAGTATTTTTTTGTTGGTGACAAAAAGATCATCTCCAACCAATTTTACTTTTGCTCCAAGTTCGGCAGTAAGTGCAGTCCAGCCTTCGAAATCCGATTCGTCCAAACCATCTTCTATAGAGTAAATCGGATATTTCGCCACTAAATCTGAGTAGTATTTGATCATCTCAGTAGTACTTAACTCTTTTCCTTGGATATGATACTTACCATCCTTATAAAATTCACTGGCAGCGGAGTCTAATGCGAAGGAGATCTCTTTTCCTGGCACATACCCGGCCAATTCGATCGCCTTTACAATGCTATCCATCGCCTCTTCATGACTGCCAAGATTGGGAGCAAAACCTCCCTCATCACCGACATTAGTCGAGTGCCCAGCATCATTTAAAACCTTCTTTAAGTTATGAAAAATCTCGACACCGGCCCGCAGGTTTTCGGAGAAACTTTTCTTTAAATGGGGCACTATCATAAACTCTTGAATGTCTAAATTATTAGAGGCGTGCTCACCACCATTGATTATATTCATTAAGGGAGTCGGAAGAATGTACTTGCCCTGATTATTGGGACAATTTAAAAATTCTCCCATATAGGCATAGAGGTCTAGCCCTTTAGTCGCCGCACCAGCACGACAGGCGGACATAGAGACTGCCAGTATTGAATTAGCGCCTAGATTTTTTTTAAAATCAGTCCCATCCAATTCAAGCATAGCTAAGTCGAGTCCCTTTTGGTCATTGACGTCTTTGCCTAAAAGAATAGGAGCAATCTTATCGTTGACGTTTGAAACCGCTTGCCGAACTGACTTGCCTAAAAAATAACTCTTATCTCCATCTCTTAACTCTAGCGCCTCGCGGCTGCCAGTAGATGCCCCGGACGGCACTGCTGCGCGACCAAAGTGACCTGAATCTGTCCAAACATCTGCTTCTAAAGTTGGATTTCCTCTTGAATCGAGAATTTGACGGGCATGAATGGCCTTAATTTTAGACATGGGGACTCCTGAGTAGGGTTGGAATTTGCAGGAAGTATAGGCTAAAAATTGAGAAGGGGCCACTGAGGAAGGCGCCCCCAATTCATGTCGCGGGTAGACATAAATGAAAGGCTGCCCTCTAAAGCACCCCCCTGAGGTAACTTATCTGCCAGCACTTCTAAAACTCGATTGGCGACCTCGCGCCCAGGGGAAATGCAGGTCACTTTTAATTGTTGAGAAATGATTTCCTCAATTAATGGATAATGAGTGCAACCCAGAATAAGGTGAGTGTGGCCCTTGCCCTGTAACATTTTAAGCTCTGTCGCTATTTGACTATCCCACTCACCTCTCTCTAAAGACAGCTCAATTAAAGCTGCCAACTCAGAAGAAGCATAGGTCGAAATTTTGCCTTCCGGGTCCAAGCGCTTTTTCAATTCAACAAAGCGTGTGCTTTTCAAAGTAGCAGTAGTTGTCAGGACCGCTAAGTCTTCCGCCTTTGAAAATTCTCTTTGATTAATAATATTAAGATAGGGCTCGATTCCCACAAAAGGAATGCTGAACCTCGCTCTCAGCCAGTTGATTCCCTCTGCGGTAGCGGTATTGCAGCCGACCACAACCATATTTACTTCTTTTTCAAGCAAGCTTTCAGTTAATTCTTGGCAGCGCTTTAAAATAAACTCTGGAGATTTTTCGCCGTAGGGAGCATTTGCCTGATCAGCGATGTAAAAATATTCGGCACTCGGAATTAATTGCTGGAGCTCTCGCAATAAGGATAAGCCGCCTAGTCCTGAATCGAAAATTCCTATTTTTAACACCACTTGACTATAGCTCCATAGAGGTAAAGAATCGAGTACTTATGGCGCGAATAAAATTAACTCTACCTGAGAAAAAACTCTTCGAAACGGTACTCCCGATTCAAATTAATCATATTAATTATGGCAATCACCTAGGGCACGACCAGGTTTTAACTTTATGCCAGGAGGCCAGGCTCCAGTACTTCAAAAAGTTAGGCCAAACTGAATTGCAGTTTTTTGGCGCCGCAATTATCATCACCGAGGCGGTGCTTAATTACCTAGGAGAGGGCTTTCACGGTGACCAGCTCACCTGCACCTTATTTCAAGGAGATCAGGGCCCCCGGGGATTCGAAATCTACTATCAATTATCTAACCTAACTAGTGGAAAAAAGGTCGCCAGGGTCAAGACCTCCCTGGCCTATTATGACTACCAAAATCAAACTCTTACAAGCCTCCCTCAAGAGCTCCAATTGACCCAATTCTAGGGCATCTCTAAATTTTATTGGGCCTTAAAGTCTTCCCACGCCTCACCGATAAGTACTTAAATTTAAAGCACTTTTCTTAACTTCACAGAATTTAGCCAGATATAAAGGCCATTTCTAGGGGTTGTGGCCTAAGAGGCTTAAAATAGAGCTATAAATCATACTAAAGACAACTTAATTGGAGGGTGCGATGAAAGCCCCAATTTTGACCCTGCTTATACTGACCCTATTTGGAATCTCCTCTGCACTTTACTCAGCAGAAGAGACTGACCCAGATACCGGCACTAACGGTGAAGAAGTCAGTGAGACTCAAAAGCGCATAATGGTTCTCGAGGCCACCATCCTGGTTATGGAGAAAGTTCGCGACGAGGTCTGCAAAAACAAAAAAGATGAGGAGGCGCTTAGTAAATGCGTCAAATTGTCTGCCAAATTAGGACTACTCAAGGCCCAGAAAGTCGCCCTCGAAGGTGGTGCTCCTCCATTTGATATGAGTGGAAAAACCGCCGCTGAGCAAAGGGCCTACCGTGCTGCCTTGGTTCCCATTTTTATGAAGAAGGCCCACGAAAAATTTAAAAAGGCGATGGATTATAAATACGAAAAAGATTCTATCGATTACGGCTTGCCAGCACTCAAGGTCAAATTTACTCGCTGGCACCACGATGGAATTCCTGCAGCCAAAGAGGCCTTCCGCTACGCCATATGGGTAATAGGATTACATAAGAATTTTCTAGAAAATCCCAGCGACAATCCTGACAAAATGGCCGAGGCTATGATTACGGCCTTAGAAAAAGTCTACACCGCGCTGGAAAAGAAAGGCCGCGCGCCAAGGATAAGAGTTGAAAAGAGTGTCATCCTAGAACTCCTCAGAGGTGGTATCGACCAGGCCTCTATTGAATCGATTGCCACTGCAATGGCAGCAGTAGAAGGTGTTCAATGTGTTCGCCGGGACCTTAACTTTAAATTTGCCAAGACCGGAAAAAAAGACGGAAGGAAAACTGAAAATGCGGTTTTAACAGGTGCTATGGTCGTTGGCGCTACTCTAATGGGAGGCCCAGTCGGCGGTGCTGTAGCCGGCGGAATGGCGGCCGGTAATAAAAAAGACTTAAAAAAATTAAAAGGTGAAGAGTATATAGACGCCTTCTCTTTTCATATCCTCAAAGCTTCCGCCGCCATTTACATGGCGACCTTAACAATGCACCGACGCCATTATATTGCCAACCTAACAACTGTGGAAACTGCCGGCCAAGAGGGTTCAGAAGGTGGCGACAATCATGGAGTCAAGTCAGCCGCGCTTATGTCGGTGGCGCAAGAGCTCTACACCCAAAATCAACTTGGGGCCAAGCAAGACTATCTCGAGAGAAATGGAGTCATCCAAAATATCATTGGACAAGAAATCCGCAATAAGAAAAAGATGGTAGATAAGACTAAGAAGATTCTCAAAGACACTACCAAGAAACACCACGCTTCCCTTAGCTGCCTATGTCCGGCAATCGCTCAGACTAAAGAGGCGATGAATATGGCCAAGTACGAGGCCCACCTGGCCAAGCGTCACAGTCATCTACGCTGTATGCTGACCCCTGACCAAAAAGAATCCACTTCCGATCCGGAATTTGGAGTACTGCAAGCAGAAGTCGCAGCACCACCGCCAGGAGGCGCCGCCGGGGATGGCGATGAGTATGAAGAAATTGAAGTCGAGGTTGAAGTAGAGGTCGATGCCGATGGCAACGAAATCCCTACCCAGTCCTCACTGTCTAAAGAGCTTCCGGCAATAGTTGGTATTTCGCCGTTAAGGAGAAGCCTTTATTTTATAGTTAGCGCCCTTTTAGAGCCGGCCTCAGCTGAAGAAGAAGTTGAGGAACTCCGAGAGGGCGAAAAAGAATCACTCACTTACTATGACGAAGTAAAAAATGAAGTTTCAAATAAACTTTATAAGTCCTACACTGTTCCCGAAACCAGGAAGATCCTACAAGACTCGGCCGAAATTAAAATTAAGACCAATGTCGAACAAATGGCCAAAGTTCTGCAAAAAATAACTACTCAAAGGTTAGAACTCGAAGCACTTTCTGATAAATTAAATAATAAAGTCGGAGTCGACGGTGGCAACATGGAAGAAGGTCAAGGAACCAAGGTTGATGGCCAAGTTAAAGTGGTCAACGGTAACCTAGATGGTGGTGCGAATGTTGCCTGTCCCAACTGTAGTGCCGCAGATGACCTGACGGGACTTGGCGCCAATACCGCTGGTGGTGACCTCGACGGAACTGAAACCGGCCAGTCGGCACTTCGCCAATCAAACGGTTTCGAAGACCCCAACAAACTCAACAAAGATTTAAAAATCCTAAAAAATGTCACCAGCTCTGACAAAGGTGACCCCAAAGACCTAGAAAATGATTTCGATAAAGATAAGGCCAAGAACCTAACCATCGGCTCAGCAATTAAGGGCGCGGCAAAGAGCCTCAATGGCAAAAGCCCAGGCTTCATGGAACGGCTCGAAGGCTTCTTCAAAGGCGAAGGTGGCGAAAACCTACTAGATCCCAAAAAAGCCTTGGCCAGCATTAGCAAGCGAACCATCAAGAAAAAAATTAAGAAAAAAATAAAAAAGAAAAAGAAAAAGAAAAAGTTAGTACTTAAAAGGCGCAAAAATGGAAAAGAAGGTCCTGGAATTGGAGACGACTGGGGTGAAGAAGGTTTAGTTCCTACAGATATTTCTAGAGGGGATAATGAGAACTCAGACATAAGCCCCTTTCAGGATACACTAATATGGACCATCATATCTAATCGTTATATTAAATCAGCTGTTCCTGCCTTTGCTGAAGGCGTTGATCAAATTGGCTCTCAAGGCGGACAAGAAGTTATTGAGACTTATTATCAAGACGGTGAAGACTCAATTTAAATTTATTTTTCTAAGAGCATTGGGTAGGCTGTTTTCTTATATCTAAAGTGAATCACCTCCCAGATACTTGCATCTGAATCATTGACAATGTCGTTACCAGCTTTAATTTTATAGTTTGCATCATCGTCACCAAAGTCTTTGACATCTCCACCGTCAAATACACCTTTCCCTAAATCTCTCGCCTTAAATTTAAACTTTTTACGTTTTTTAGAAGTGTTAAAATTGAAACTAGTTCGTGCCCGTTTTGTTTTTACAAAGCGAGGAGCCTCAAATTTGGACTTGTTAAGTTTATCAACATCTCGAAGTCCTACTAATCCAAGCTCACTTGCTAATGCGTTTCTTTGTTTAGAGTTAAGATTATTTACTCCCTTCAAGACAGCTCCGCGAAATTCCTTTATTCCTTTTTTTATTTCACCATCAAAGTCCACCTGATCGAAACCATTTTTCTTGGCTAGATCGTTATAACTCTTAAAAAGATCGCTTTGTATTGCCCGTATCGCATTTGAATTACCATTCACTTGTAAACTTGCCTCACCTGCCGCAGTACTATTTGCATTACCTGAATAAACTTGATTGGCGTAATTATCAGCAGCGGTCAATGTACTATTAACTTCAAGTGGAATGTCCGTACCAAAATTATTGACAGGGAAGACTGCTTGACAACTTCCAGGTTCGGCACACTTATCGCAGGGAGTAGGAACTGGATTTCCCTCTTTGTCAGTATCAGCGCAGGCACTTTGCCCTGAGCCCCCTTCAGTACTTGAACTTAGGTCTATTTTATTACCTAGAGAAATATTCTGATTTTTATTTCCTTTACCTTTCACTGCCTCGGCTTTTGTTTGTGCCGCTCGAAAAGCAAGAAGTGTTGACTTCTCTATCAATTTATTAAGAATCTTTTCATATTCTTTTGCTTGATCTTCATAAATCTTCTGCGCTTCTTTTAACAACGCCATAACTCCAAATGCAATACCTGCAAAAATTCCGTAGAGAATTATTCTCGTGACCCCTTTGGACTTTAATTTATTTCCAGCTTTTTTAATTATAATTCCAATGACTGCGATGGCCAATATTGCGGCCACGCCTAGCCCAAGTCCCTGCATCCATTGTTTTTGTGCCATGGCATTTGCCTCAGGCAGTATGAGACCTTTAATAAACTCAAAAGTAGAGGGACCTTTAACTTTTTTACAAGGCATTTTAAACTTTTTAATTTTTACCATTAAATTTTTTAAATTAAAGCCTGATACATTTACCATTTCAATTACTTTTTTATTTCCATACGAGGGAGCCTCTACACTCTGAGGGGCATCTCCCCCTCCACCTGTATCTGCATCTGCGTCAACATCGGCATCAGCATCAGCATCTCCTTCTTCTTCACTATCTTCATCTTTACAACTATCATCGTAATTGACCGGAGGATTTGATGCTATCGCCTCGACCAAGGCAATAATGGCTGCCACTCCCCACATCGTACCGACCGTAGTTGCTGCATCAGCGCGGGCCTTGGCCCCTTCAGCTGCCTTGTCCGTTTCTTTTTTTGCGTGCCTAAAGGCCTCTATTTGCTCATCAATAAGATCTTGTGACTCAGAATCATAGTAGTCAGCCTCTTTATCCGAAGCCTCCTTGTACTTATTCCAATTAACAATTTCCATAATTATAAAAGTAATCGCCGCGATTGCACCTACAGCAGTTGAAAATTGCTTACATCCCACAACTAGCAGCGCGGAGAAAAAAGCTGCGGCAAGTAAAAGAATATTTTCAACAAACAACGCAACATTTTCTAAAAGTTCCGCATCGTCTTTTTTATTTTTCCTACCTTTTATCAGTTCTCCGCGTTCGTCCCGAACCGGGTCTTCAGATGGTTTTGCACAGCTCTTACCATCAGTTACAGATTTATCATATAATTGTTGATTTTGTGCTTTGATATGATTTTTAAAATTGTCATCATCGGTGGATGCATATTCGTAATAAGTGGGGCAATCATCAGTGCCAGCTGCTGCCGCAGTAGTCGAACCACTGGAGTTGGTAGGTGTTGTTGTTGCATCGGCAAATGCAAGGGGGGAAACTAAACCCTGAACCCAAAAAATACAAAAAGTAAGAATGTAGACAGTAAGGTAGTGACGAATTTTTTTTGGAAGGTTATCTAATTTCACGGCTTTTTTTCTCTCTCTAAAAATACTGGATAAGCAGATTTTCTATAGCGGTAGTGGATAATGTCCCAAATTGGAACTCCGGGGTCAGTATTGATATCACTTTCTTTTATACCACTTCCCTTCAGAGCATCTGCGTAGTTTAATTTCTCTTGAGAACCTGCTAAACCAGGTTCCACTTTTTTTCTTCTTTTTAATTTTAATTTATTCTTCTTGTTCTTTTTACGACCTTTTTTTCTACCTGTTAAACCCTTGAAAGAAGATAGTGCAACCGTTTTAAAGTTTTTCTGTATATTTCCTGGGATTTTCACTCCCATGCTATCTCCCAGAGACTGCCTTTGAGATGCTGATAGTCCATTAATCCCTTTTAATGTTATAGCTTTGGCTTGCTCAATGCCTTTTTTAACTTCAGCATCAAAATCAATATCTGGTAGACCTAATTTTTCTCTTTTTTGCTTATAGAGTTCAATCGAATCTTTTAATGCCTGCCGAACAGCAGAATTATTAGCTCCGGTAACAGCTAAAAGGCTTCCTTGTTCAGTAGCTCCGAATGATCCATTCGCTAGTGCTCCCCCTCCATCCTCTAGAGCAGTTAAAACTGCTCCTGTTTCTGGAGAAATATGTTTGGTTAACTCACCAGGAGAAACCACAACGCTACAAGTTTTACAGGGACATGATTTTGTAACAATTTCCCCCGAGGGATCTGAATCCTCGTCTCCATCAGCCGGCTCGGTGATATCAAGATTCTTACAATTATTTGCTCCCAAGGTACCCAGCCCTGCCAGATTTTGATCAACTTGAATTCCTGGGCCGCCCTGAATGTTTTGGGTCTGATTAACATCACCATTGGGACCAGGACCAGAGTGCTTAGCTTGATTTTCTGCTGCCGTAATTGCCAACTGGATTTTCTTTCCATTCAATTTATCAATAATTTTCTGGTATTCTTCAGATTGATCTTCATATTTTTTGGCAGCTTCTTCTACCAATGAATATACAATGAACGCGAGTGCCGAAATTATGACATAAACTACGAATCGTGTTATTCCATTCTTTCCTAAATTTTCCCAAACCTTGGCCAAGCCTGTTGAAAGGCCTAGTAATATAACAATTGCAGCCACTCCTAAACCAAGACCTTGCACCCAGGCCTGTTGATCCATTGCGTGCGCTTTAGGAAAGACTTCTCCAAGAACAAGGCTTAATGTCTCACTGATAGATCTTTCTTCTAAATTATTAGCAACAAATTTTTTCTCTAAGCGCTTAATTTTCTTCGAGTACTTTGGACTTTTCTTCAATTCCTCATATTTATTCTTTAGTAATTCTACTTTTTTGTTTTTAAATGATTTTTGATTTCTAACATTACAAGATTTTTTAAAACTAGGAGTTGCACTGTCAATGAGCTTTTTTGGACTCGCTAAGACGCTCTGGAGATCGCTATGAAAGGAAGCATTAGCACTAGGGAAAATCAAATCAATAATTTTATTAAAAAATGGATACTTCTTAGTAATCTTTGCTATTGAATTTCCGTCTTTTAGCTGCGGCGGAACATAATAACAATCAGGGTCGTATACAATTTCCCAAATTTTGTAGAGAATAGCATTAATTATGGTTATTATGGCCACAACAGCTATCCCTGTTCCAAAGCTCATGGCCACTTGGGCGCGTTTATTAGCCGCTTCAGCGGCCTTGTCTGTATCTTTCTTAGCACGCTCGAAGGATTTAATTTGTTCGTCTAATAAGTCCGCTGATTCCGAATCATAATAATTTGCCTGTTTATCAGAAGCTTCTTTGTAGGCATTCCAGTTCACAATTTCCATAATCACGAAAAGCAATCCTGCTAAAGCAGCCATAACTGTGTCAAGATTAGTACAAGAGGTTACAAATTCCGCAAAGAAAAAAACAGCCGCTATCAGGGTAATATTTTCAATAATTAAACCGGCAGTCTCAAGCCCTTCTGCCCCACTTTTATCAAATTTTCCTCCCCTAACAAGGTCACCTTTTTCATTTTTGAGAGGATTTGCTCGAGGAGCTGGACAATCTAACCCTGCATCTTGTGTCTTTTGATACATTTGTGAGTTTTGAGATTTTACGTGCTCCTTCATTTTGTCACTATCTACCGTGGCGTACTCCATATAAGTAGGGCAAGCCGGGTCGCTGCTAGGGGTACTAGAGGAACCTAAATTTGTAGGACTTCCAGTTTGTGCACTGGCAATAGGAGCAATTAATCCCTGATAGAAAACACAGAGAAAACACAGCCAAGTGGTGAGAAAACGCATAAATCCCCTAAACAAAAAACTATCTTCTATAGTAAAGGGATTTTGAGGGCTGTGCAATCTTCTGAGCTTTTAAGTCGGGAATGTTAATAAAAATTAATTAGGGGTGATTGTATTTAACTATTATAATAATATCGAAAGCTTATGAAAAAAATCCTGGTCGTAGACGACGATGTCGACATTCTCAATTTGATGTTTCATTACCTTAAGGGTGATGGCCATGAAGTTGTCATCGTTCCAGATGGTGAACAAGCGATGGAGCGTCTTCAAATGGCGCAATTTGACTTGGTAATAACTGATATTTTGATGCCTGGGATAAATGGAATCGACCTTACTTGCAAAATTATCCAAGCTTTTCCCGACATGAAAGTGCTGGTGGTGTCGGAAGGTGGAAATTCTGATGCTAAAGAAATTGTGGCGGCTATTGTCTTAAATAAAGCGGTATCTTTTGGTGCTTTGAGAGCACTGATGAAGCCTTTTACAAAAGATGAACTTTTAGAAGTTGTTAAAAAAGTCTTAGAGGGCAAACTGGATGAGGCTGAAGAAATAAAGCCTATTCGCAAAAAGGCCTAAGAGCTGGTTAGCTCCATTATTTTACGATTCGAGTCTTTCAAGCGATTTGCCAGGGTCTGAAGGATCATTCCCAGCCAGAAGGGTTGTTCTTTTATAAATGAATCGATATCACCAAGTTTTAAAACTATTACTTCGCAATTTGAAACCGCTCTAACACTTGCCGACCTAAGGCTCTTGTCGAGAAAGGCCATTTCTCCAATTAGTTGGCGTTCAGTTATGTCTGCAATCGGAAATTCCTCACCATTTTTGTCTTTATATACATGCAGGTGGCCATTATTGAGGACATAAATATGCTCACTTTTATCGCCTTCCTGGAAAAGAATGTCTCCGGCCTCTAAATTCTTAACTTCGTAAACTACCGCACTGGCGGTCTGAATCGAGCTAGAGACCACACCTAACAAGTATGGAATACGAATCGCCTTAGGTACCATCTCAACACTATGTCTTTCTAAGAAATCTGAGTTTTCCTCAAGCTCTCCCCTAGTGGCAATAGCGATTAGAGCAATCTTCTTGGTTAGTTCATGATTTTTTAAATCTTTCATGAACTCTACCGAGGAGCTGCCATCAGGAAAACTTAAAGCTGTCACTATTACTGAAGGCCGGTTCTCTTGCATTTCTTCACGGGCCTCTTCTAAATTGTCCATTGCTATAACTTCGTAATCTACAAATTTTTCGGCTATGGTGCTGCCAATTTTTTTTAAAAGTTGTATATCAGGGTCAATCAAAAAAATAATCTTTCGACCACTTGAAAGGTACATTAATTGTTCGTCTTCACTTGCCATACTTTTACCTTAAGAAGCTTTTTTTTCCATCATCCCTAAAATCTTTTGTTTGCTTATAGGTTTTGAGATATGTCGATTAAAACCCGATTCTATATATTTTTTTATATCTTCGGCTGAGTCATTTGCGGTGATTGCGATAATGGGGGTAGACTTATTTTTACTTTTTTCCCATTTTCGCATTTTTTGAACGGCTTCTACCCCATCCATCACAGGCATATTGATATCCATAAAAACAAATTGGTAATCACCTTTTTTAAATTTTTCTAGCCCTAGTTTTCCATTTTCGGCAATCTCAATTTCAAATGGTTCCTTTTTCATTAAAAGTTTAAAGAGGGTTTGCATATCTTCAGAGTCGTCAACTAGAAGTAGGTTTCCTCCTTTGATAGCACTGGCAGCTTCGCTCTTTTCTGTCTGGGAGGCCACAATCTTAAGCTCTGGCTCTTTGACGGTAGCTTTTTTCTTCTTATTTTTAGTTTTAGCCGTCTTATCTGTTTTTCTGGGAGCTGTTATTCCTCTCTCGTCCAAAAGGTCTAAAACTAATTGTCCAAATACGTCTAGCTCAAAGGGCTTAGATACTAGTTTGGCGACACCGAGCTTTTTCTTAAGCTCTTCTGGTAGCTCGACGACATTTCCTGACATAAGCACAATTGGCACTTCTGGGTCTTCTTTGGAGATCATTCGAGAGAGCATCAATCCGTCTACTTGTGGCATACGTATGTCGGAAACAAGTACGTCGATAGGATATTTCTTAAAGAGAAAAAGTGCTTCCATACCGTTTTTCCCGGTAATGGCATTGAACCCAGCTTCTTGAAAATATTCTGCCACTAAATCTCTTATCGCCTCTTCGTCATCTACGATAAGAACAGTTCGTTTTAACGAATCGAGTTCTTTCTCAAAAGGGTCAGAAAGGACGTGCTCTATTTTTTCCAAAAACTCTTGGGGATGGAAAGGTTTTCTCAAATAATCATTTGCTTCACGATTGACAAATTCAAGCTCATTTTCGCCTAGGTGCTCTGAAATTATGACGATATCAGTATCTACGAACTTTGGATTACCTCTAAGCTTTTTTAAAGTTTCGATGCCATCCATTTCAGGCATTTCTAGGTCTAGAAGAATAAGGTCTGGCGTTTCACTTTCTAGAAGAGCAAGCCCTTCCACCCCATTCGTGGCCTCTGTAATTTTATAGATTTTTTGATCCAAAATATTATTTATAAAATTCCGGGTATCTGCGGAATCATCGATTACTAAAATATTTTTCTGTGTCGTTTGAGAACTTTGTTGCGCTGAAACCGCTTCCATTACTCTTGGAATTTCAATTGTAAAAGTAGCACCTTCTCCCTCGGTAGACTCGGCCCATATTTTACCATCATGCAGAGAGCAAATATTTTCGCAAATGGCCAATCCCAGACCTGTACCAATTTCTCGGTCTTTTGAACGTGCCTGCTCATACTTGTTGAAAATCTTATCAATCTTGTCTGCTGGAATGCCTGGTCCATTATCTGAGATTTTTATAATTAGTATTTTTTCTTTCAGGCTTTCATTTTCCTCTGCTTCTCTTACGCTAAGTGAAAAATTAATTTCACCATCTTGTGGAGTAAATTTAATTGAATTGCCGAGAATATTATTTATGACTTGGATGATTCTGGCATAATCGGCATAAACCGAAAAATCACCTTTAAAGTTTGTATTAACTGTTATATTTTTTTGTTCAGCTTTTAGATAGTGAGCGTCAATACTATTTTCAATTAACTCTTTAACGCTAAATTTTTCAAAATCTAACTTGATTCCCCCCTCCAGACGGGCCAAATCGAGTAAGTCGGTAATTAAGTTTAGAGCAAAGCGGGCGCTATTTTTGGATCTTCGTAAGAGGTCTTTTTGGGTCAGGCTAAAGTCGTCTCCAGCATCCTCCATTATAATATCCATACTTGTTTCAACAACAGCAAGCGGGTTCTTTAGATCATGCGACACAATTGCAAGTAATTCATCTTTATCTCGCGATACCTTTTCTATCTCTTCTTTTTGTTTCTTTAGGTCTACTAATAGTAGAGTTTTTGCCCTGCTTGCTTCTTCTGCTTGATTTTTATCTTCCCTCGATTCTCTTTCGAGTCTTTTTAATATTCTTGTTCGTTCATTAACTTGTCTAATCATTCCCTGGAAGGTCAGGGCAAGTAGTCCAATTTCGTCGTTAGAGTCGACATTAATCTCGAGACTTGTTTCACCTTTGGTATATCTCTCAGCAATATCCGTTATATAATTTAAACTCCTGGTAATAAAGTGAGAAAAAATCCAAGCTCCTATCCCACCAAAGACAATAATCAAAATAGTTATGATAAAACTTCTTCTTCTAACAACTACTCCGGCGTTAACCGCTTTATCATGAGGCGTAATGAGGGCCAGTCCCAAGTAGCTTTTAGGGTTTTTCTCTTCTAGAGGAACTTTTAGGACATGAATAATTTCACGATTCTTCTTTTCTAAAAAACGGGAATAAGTGGAGGCCCTGCCAGTTAAGAAACTGCCTAATTCTCTATAATCATTTTGAACCAACGATCTGCTTCCCTTATCAAACCCAAAGTTCTTTTTCTTATCAGGGCCATAGAGATAATCTCCATCGGGATTAAAAATCAAGACGCGATAGTTCTGTTCCACTGAATTAACTAGATTTTTTATATTGGGCCCATAATCTATGGTTAGGATTAAGTAACCAACACGAATGTCTCCTAAGTATAATTCTTTTGCGATATGTAATTCTGGACGTTCAGGAAGAACTACTTCTCCACTGATTTTTCTTAGTGAAACACCTGAAATACTAACTCCGCCTTTCTGCTCTTCAACACTTTGCCATCTTTCAATCTCAGAAATCTTGAATGGTGCAAAGTTAGCGCGCTCTAGCGGTACTTTAGAAACCCTTAGCGCTTTAAAAGTTTTAGAATAAGGAATTAAGGTAATTGATTGAATATTTTTGGCCTTCAAATATTCAGTGAAGATAGTTTTAAGCTTCTTTCTCTTTCGTTTATTATCTTTGATCGCGTAAGATAATAAATCCTCAGTTTGAATAAGAAATTTTAAATCTCTTTTGCCTTCGTTAATACCATTAACTAAGCTAGGAGCAAGCAATTCAGTTTTGCGGGCCAAGTTTCGAAATTCATTTTGAAGAAGGAATCTATTATTTCCATAATAAAAAACCATACCGACAAGGGTCGCCGTAATCATTACTAGACCTATGACCAAAATGGTAATTTTTGAAACAATAGAAAAACTATATTTCTTCATTCGATCTCACTAATGGTTGTACATCTCTAAATCGGTAAAATCAGGTGGAAAGATTAATGATTTCGCAGTTTTATAATAGTAATCCTCAATTGACTGAAAGATTTTGCTCAGGCATAGTTTTCACAGACGTAATCTATTCGGGAGGATTTATGAAGAAGCTTTTAATTTTAACGCTTTTGACACTTACAACTTCGGCCTTTGCCAGTTCAACAGATCAGTACAAGGTCATGTGCTCTTCTAAAAGCATAGCGGCAGACTCTGTTAAAGAAGTCATTCAAAGTTGTGTCAGCTTAATGAACCAGAACCTTAGAACATGCGCTCGCTCTGTCAGCTGCCGTAGTTACCGCACTCATTGTTCTGCAAAAAGTTATGCTGGTGATAATGTACGAGCGGCCATTGCCAACTGTGTGACTTATGGGAATCACAGTGAAAGAATTTGCGCCAAATCAGTTTCTTGCCAATAAAAGACATTCTAACGAGTTGTTTTTAAAAGGTATTTAAACATTATAGTAAACTATTACTTGAGTTTATCCGATAGGTATTTGCTTGGAATATTTCCTTCCCCTTTGGAGAAATGAAATGCAATCAAATGCCATAGAAGAAAAAGAGCCTGAGAAAAAGCTATTCCTGTTTAAACGTTCATTCTGGTCATTGTTTTTTAAATTTTATGATGAGTATGAAAATTAATTCCCTTGTATACTAATATGCAAGGGAGAAATACATGAATATCTTTTTGGTTCGCCATGGCCATTCCGAAAATGATCGATCAGACTTCGAAAGAGTTCTAAGTAAGAAAGGAATTTTAGAAGTTGAGAGTCTCGCCGCCAAACTACTTGAAATAGAACAAATACGCCCCCGGAAAATTATACATTCAGGCCTTTACCGCGCGAGAGAAACCGCCAGTATAATAAAAGAAAAATTAAATCTACCCATTGAGCTCGGCCTATCTGAGAACCTCTGCCCTAATTCCCCCATTAACTTTTGGGATACTGAATTGTTAAAAAGTATCGAGGACACTATGTTAGTTGGGCATATGCCATTTATGGGCCTGATGGCCCAACGCTTATTGGACTCTTCAAGCGGTCCAAGTTTCAATGCTAGTTTCGAAACCGCCAGTCTAGTTTGGATAACAAAAGAAACAGAAAGCGAGCTGAAGTTCGTACGCTACATAAATGGTCTCTAATTTATTTTGCCGGGTAAAGTGTATTGATTCGTTCTAGGTCTATGGGACTTAAGTTGCCAGGATTTACTGGATAAGGATCCCCCTCTATCGTTACCATCGTATAATCATTTAGATCTATGGCGAATGAGTTAGGCGGGTATAACATTATTGAATTGAAGTCAAAAGAGGTGTTCATTCCATACATATATTCGCCAGGAATTTTCTTAAATTGAGGGTGGTGTTTATCTGGAATATTTGGCCACAGAACAGTCACAAAGTTATCTCGATCTTCCCTATTTTGTTCGTGTAAAAATCCAAGCGCATGCATAAACTCGTGACGAATCTCCTTTTCTCTACAGCCTGGAGTTAAGGAGATGGCCTGCTCTCCTCCCTGCATTCCCAAGAAACTATAACAATCTTGTATCCCTAATTTAAATAGAAGATAATTTTCTTCATCAGTACGGGTGCGAAGTCGTAGCCCTTTAATTTTTTTAAAGGCCTTGAGGGCATTTTCCACGGTACCGGCCATATCCTCTAATTCAGGCGAAATTGTGTAAGGAATTATTCCATTTGTCCAAAGTTTTGGCCTCAGTAGTTTTAATACCCCTCCATTCTCTATAATATTTTTCAATTTTTTGTAGTCACCGATAACAACATCCCCATGTGCAATAACTTTATCTCCGACGACTAGAACTTGCTCAAGTAAGATATTCCCTTTTCCGTCGACAAAACTATAGTCCTCCGCCTTTTTGTAGGCACTTTTTAAACCGTTCGAATTATTCTGACTTTTTTGCCTGGTCCTTCCTCGCGAAATAACGAGTTTCTTCATAGGTTTACTCTTACCAGTGCTAATTTCTGGTTTTTTCGCTGCTACTAGGACTCTTTGTTTTGACTTTACTTCGCTTGGGACTTCAGAGATTTCTTCTGCTATAAAATAGTTTTTATAGATGAGGGTGGCTAAAAAGATTGATGACAGTAATAGTGCAGTCGATTTCATAATTTTACTATTCGCGTTAGGCTGATAATTCAAGCCTTTTCTTAGCTTATATTATCAAAAACTGTTAATCTTTTAACAGGAGAAAAATTGATCAAGCCTACTTATTTACTATTTTTAATAATTCCATTTTTGGCCCATGGGTTTCAAATCCCAAAATTAACTTGGACCGAGTATTCAGATCGAGATGGAGTTAAGATTTTTAAGGCAGTTGAGTCGGTAAAAGGCTCTGATATGGTCCCTATCAAATTTCAAACCATAGTTGTTCACTCACTTGCAAAAGTTCTAACAGTAATGGCCGATACCCCGAGGAAACTAGAATGGGTTCCCCAAATGAAAATGGCAAAAACGTTGAACAATATCTCTCCCTATTCAAAAATAGAATACGCTCATTATAATTCCCCATGGCCTTTTGACGATCGTGTTTTTCTGTTAAAAATGGAGGGGGATTACTACCCTAAAGATAAAGAAATTCGAATAGAAATGCACTCATTAGACAGTTATCCAAATGCTCCTGTCGCGGAAAATGTTGTAAAAGGTGTTACACATTTTGGAAGTGTCACATTACGTCCTGTGCTAGGACCAAATGGAGAGCATTGGACTTGGTTTGAAATGCTCTTTTTAACAGACTTTAAGGGGAATATCCCAAATTGGATTGTTAAGATGGTGCAAACATCCTGGCCAAAGAAACTGGTGAGAAAGATGAGAAATCAGCTCAACAAGGCCGATGTCAAAGCGAATCCCGCCTACAAGTTTAACAAATTATACAATTAATTGACCGTGGTTGTTCCGTCGCTATTATCTCTTCTCTGCCTGCGTTTCCTAATACCACGCTGCCCTCGGCGGTCCTTATGAAAATCGTCTTCTTTTAATAAACGACGCTTTCGTCGCAAGTCCTTTTGTTTTTGTCGAACTTCTCTTATCGATTGTTGTTGCCTTAGCTTCTGTGATTTTTTTCGTCCATCTAATTGCTCTCTATTCAATCGATGCCTTTCTTTCCGTTCTTCCCGCCTTCTTTTTTGGCGTTTTTTGAAAATCGATTTTCTACTTCCCTTGGCCTTACGAGATTTTTTGATTAGGTTATCAAACGCATTAACGTCATCAGACCCGGCCATGAATACGTCATCCTCCGAGGAGGCAGCTAACGAAAAAAATAAACTAAAAATAAGGAATGTAAATTTAATTGCTTTCATGCTCTACTCCCCGTTACGACCTTTTCTGATCATCAAACCGGATTTTAATTTCCTTCGTGGAAACTATTTTCATATCTTCATCATAGAATGTTATCTTGACTGCTTTCAGGCCACTTTTTTGACCTCGAATAACCAGAGGAAAATGATCTTTATGAGCAACTGCTTGCCAATTTATTTCAAGCGAGTTCAATTCCCCCAACTCTGGGTGACTCTTAGAATAAAACTGAACTCCTCCAGGTAAGTCAATTTTGGCGTAAGCAATTTTGTAGTCCTTCAGGCTTTGAACATCAATTTTAACAACATAATTACTATCAACCAATGCTTTGTAAGTATTTGCGTCAGGGCCATTAGTCCTAAGCAGAACAATTACTAAAAGACAGGTCACCAATGATGAAACAAGAGAGAACCTTTTCCACCAGCTACTTTCTCGACTTTTCTTTTCGGCCGATTCTACTTGCGCCAAAACTCGGGTCTTGAAAAAAGGTCCTAGAGAGGCGCCTGCTGCATCACTAGACTTAAAGATTTCGGCCATCTTTTTGGCGTCATCATTCTCTGAATTTTTATTGAAATCATTCATCTCAATATTCCTTTTTTACCCTTCACCCTATAGACGACTGAGCGCTACCATTCGTTTCATTAAATATTAGCAAGAAGGCCTGTCTGGCCCTATGAAGTCGGGACCTTAGAGCGTTCTCTGTAATATCAAGGACTTGGGCGGCTTCCCCGTAAGAGAAGCCCTGCTTGTCCACCAGCAACAAGACCTCACGCTCCTCTAATTTGAGCTTAGAGAGGGTCTTCGAGATATCCAACGCCTGGTCCACCTCAGAGGCACCTCCGCTAAAGGCCAGAGTCTCCTCTAGGTCATTTAAATTGGCGTAGGGAGCATTTTTAGGGCTTTTTAGAAAATCTAAATAGAGATTACGGGCTATTTGGCACAGCCAGCCTTTAAGCGCTGCTGGGTTCTTAAGCCCTGACAAGGCCGCCAAGGCCTTAATAAGGGTGTCCTGAGCAATATCTTGGGACAATGCTCGGTTGCCAGTTAGGTAGAGGCAAAATCGGTAGAGATCGTCCTGGCAGAATTCAATCAATTCCCCCTGACTATCGCGATCACCGTTAACCGCTCGCTCAATAACCTCAGCAATCTTGCATTCACTACTATTTGAATTCATCTCAATATTTTACCAAAAGCCGAACAAAAAAAAGAGGGGGCCCAAATGGGTCCCCTCAATGCTCTCTCTGGTCCTATGAATTACCCACGGTCATCGGTATTGGCCAATTTCCGCCGGATTTGCCTACGTTGAATTCTCTTTTTAACCTTTCTTTTTACTCTTGCAACTTTTTTACGCTTATGGTTTTTCCGCCATTTCTTAAGACGCGCCATTTTTTTACGCTTATCAAGGTTTTTCCATTTTTTCCTAGCATTCTTGATTCTTTTGGCCAACTTTCTGGCCTTCTTTAAACGGGCCTTCTTAATTCTCTTTGCTAGTTTTCGTTTTTTATTTTCATCTCTTTTTAAATGCTTCTTTTTAGCGTGCCTGCGAGCTTTGCGGACTTTACGTTTTGCATGACGAATTTTTTTACGTAAATGATGACGACGCTTTTTGCGTTTATCCATCTCAGGTCGATCAGCAGGCCGGTCTGTTACTGAATCTGGACGCATTTGATCCATCAATGAATTAGCATCAGTTACACTTGAATCACTCAATGAATTTGCGGCATCATTAGCAAATGCGCTAGTGGCCAAAAACGAAAGCATTAAAAACACTGTTAAAAACTTTTTCATGTTAACTCCTTGTGGTTAATTTATATTTTCACGACACGTTCAGCAGTTTGGGTTCTTGTAAAAGAGACGAGGGGGCGTTCGGAAAAGTTTCAAAGAATTTATTAAAAGCTCAATTTATTATTGATTTCAAGGATTTAGCTAATAGATTCGCCAAGTAATACCAACTAAGCTTACAGCTTGAGTATAGTTTCTATTATCCTCGTCGGTATTTAAATTTGATTTATTTTTATTAATTGAAAGGCTTACATAGGCCGTCAAATCTGAAGAATAAGAATAACTAAAAGCAGCCCCTATGGCGCTATAGGTATCTTGTCTGGTGAAGGTCGAATTAAAATCCTTAAGATACCGCTTCTTGGTAATACCTAATCCCAACTCAAACTCCCACTTCTTAGAAAGAATTTTTAAATAAGTCCCATCGAGACTAACTCCATCGTAGGATCGATTAACTTCCACCGAGTCAACATAACGCTCCCTTAAGAAGGAAACGCCAAGTGAAACTTGCTGGTCACCGAGGTCTTTTCTAAGATAGGCACGTAAATTATTAGAATACCCTTCTAGGTAAAAAAATCCATCCTGGTCCGGATCATAATTTGTATAAGAATCTTCAACACCCCAGACATCGTCAGTAATGACTCTTTCATAAACTAAATTGAATTCATTTTTTACAAGATACGGGTCTCCACCCAATTTTTCCTTTTCAAAACTTGGACTTAAACTTAAATAATTTTTACCCCAACGAATATCCATCGGAAAAGAAAGGACATTACCCGCACTTTTACTCTCATCATCGTCTTGATATTTTTCAATATAAGATTCGTATCCAATAGAGAAACTTGCTTTTTTTACCTTAATAAATTTGTAAAAAATACTGCCTGCCCCCTGAAGCTTTGCTTTTCCTTCAACTCCAGAACTCTCACTTGCAGTATAGGCATTATTATCGTACCCAGTCGCGGCATCGAGTACAATACGAACTCTACGGTCTTTCTTAATGTCCTTGAATTCTTTATCTTCCTGAAAATCTACCCAAATCTCTTCAGCTTCCTTTCTTATTTCCGAATCTTCAATTTTATTAAAGAGAATTCGCGCTTTTTTAGATTTTTTTTGCTTTAGATAAATACTTCCTAGCATTAAATAAGAAAGTGCCTCGTCTCCAAGATAATAAAGGTATAAAAAATGTCTCCTCGCCTCTACCAAATTATTATCATCATAAGCATCGAGACCCTTTTCTAATATCTCTTCATAATATTCGTCGTACTTGTCAATTTCCTCTTCATACAAATCCATGATATTGGGCGGTAGATTTTTTTCTTTTTTTAACTCTCCTAGTTTAGAAATTGCCAAGTAGGGTCGATCCAGCTTTGCAATGGCACGGGACATATAAACCTTCGCAGGCATTAGAAGAGGACTCTTCAGCTGCTCTACTTTCTTATAGGAGCGGATTGCATTTCTATATTGAGTCGCCAGTAAAAATGAATTTCCTAAATTGAACCAATAGGTTGCATTATTTTTATCATTTTCAAGTAGGTCCTTCCAAATTTTTATAGACTTTGAGAATTCTTTTTTACGAAAGGCAATAATAGCGAGCCCTGCCATTTCTTCACTTATCTGACTAAAGACCATAGTTGGTAACAATAAGATAAGAAGAATGACTTTCTTATACATCAGTAATGAATCCTTCGGGTTAATCGAGGTCTAAATATCGAATTGACATCTTCACGCCTCAATTCATGTGGAAATTCCTGATCTTGAATAGCGATAAATTCATCCTCACCTATCGCTGAATATTTCCCAAAGTATTCTTTTTTATAAAAATAATAATTAAATGGCCTAAGATTATTTTTGGCGACAATGAAAGTCTCTTTCCTTACTAGGAAGGTTGTAAACTTTTTAAAACCAGAATAATAAATTGTGCTTAACAAAATACTATTATGCCGCTTGTCTCTAGGAGTAAAGACTGTGGTTAAAATGGCACGCCTTGCTGTCTTTTGGTAATCCATCTTCTGCTGTGGAAACATAGGAGCATCTAGAATCATAAAGCCTTCATCCTTCAGGGCCCTTTGAACGTAGGTATAGAATTCGATACTGTATAATCGAGAAAGATTATAGCTATTCGGATATGGGAAATCGATATAGACAGCATCATACTTTTTCTTATTATTTCTTAGATAAATAAATGCATCACCGATTATCGTTTTGACTCTAGGGTTAGAGAGAGAGCCCTGATTAAGATTTTTAAATCGCTTTTCATTTTTCGACATCTCTAACATATCTTGATCAAGCTCAATTTGTGTTATGCTTGAAATATCTGAGTGTTTTAAAAGTTCTCTAATAAGCAATCCATCCCCTCCGCCTAGAACGAGTACATTCTTTGGCATATAGGAAGTTAGGTCTATCGGTAAGTGAGCAAAGGACTGATGATAGGAGGCCTCTGTATTAAAACTAAATTGAAATCTAGTATCTAGATTAACCACCATTTCGTCGGGATTACCATCCTCCCCTTTTAAATGAAATATGTCGATATACTGATAGAGGGATTTTCTTCGCTCTACATCTTTTTGCTCATCTGCTTCGTTATAAAATTGAGCAATATCCATAGTTGAAGTATCAATCAAGCGGTGAAAGAGATAAATTGTTTTAAGGTAGGTTTGTTGAATATACTCAGCTTGATTTAAAAGGCATCCTAACAATACCAAGTTTAAAATTAAAAGTGCTACAACCTTCTTTGTCCACTGAACCCACTTCTTAAAGAGAAAATAAAAACAGACTGCTAAATTTAAGCTGCCTATTAAAAGCGAGGTGTAGAGAACATCGAGCTTTGGATAAAGGAAAAATACGAACAGCAAAGTTCCTAACAAAGTACCAAAGTAGCTTATACCTAAAATTAGATTAGTAATCCCATCATTTTCATTGCGCTTACTAAATACTTTTATCAATAAAGGTATTTCATGCCCCGAGAAATAACCCACTAGAAAGATAAATCCTTCTACCACTAAGAAAAACATACTTTTAAGGTAAAAATTATTTTGAACATATAGAGAAGAGTAATAATCTGAACTAATATAATTCATATAATCGACAACTCGATATGAGCCATGCGCCAGGTATACAAATGCGACCGAGGCAATACCTAGGAAGGAAAGGGCAAGTTCCGCTTTAAAGAGCGAAACGTAATTATCCATTTTCTTATCCCCAATATATGACCCTAATCCTAGACCGCCAATATAAATCCCGATTGTTAAACTTTGCCACCAGACATAGTTATTGGTGATAATTGCCAGTGTATTAGAAAGTAATAACTCGTAAATAATGCTGCAGGCAGCGAGTATTCCCGTCACAATCAAAAGTTCTTTCTGATACTCTTCTTTTTCCATATTAAAAATACCAATTCTCCATTACCCAATTATTAATACTTTCGTTTTTAAATAAGGCAATCGTAAAAAGCGCCAAAATGGCAGTAGAGATGAAAAGTAATTTTTGTGATTTAATTTTAAATTTATAAACTATTGCTAGCGCCACCAGTGCGTTTAGGAAAGCGACAGAATAACCTATAGAAAAAAGGTCCAGACGAGGAAGAATTACTATTGGAAATAAAATCGCTCCTACAAGTGTACCGAGGTAATCAATCGCAAGTGTTTTCCCCTGGGAGTTTGGTGAAATCATTTCACTAATCTTAATCAGTAGCGGAAGCTCAAGTCCCGAAAGGAATCCAACCAGAATTATCAGCCCGTGATTAAAAATATTAATCGAAGTGCTTGCCAGCAAGCTGCCCCCTGAAGCTTTAAATAAGCTGTCGAAGGCCAATACAAGCAATGGAGAGAGTCCTCCAACAAGGGAAATTATTATCTCGACAGAAACTAGGTTTTCTTTCCAGTTTTTTTTGATCAACTTCGAAAAATATAAGGCGCCTACCCCCATAGAAGCGATATAGAGACCAATCGTTATATTATAGCGAAAGACGCTATTTCCCATTGTCGAAGAAAGAGTTTGGGCCAGCATTAATTCGTATAAGATACTGCACATTGCAACCGTAAAGGTCACCGCAATCATAAAGGAATTTCTCTCTATGTTCGGAATAACCGGACTCTTCCTTCCCGCGGGAGGGTTCCCTCTTTGGTAGAGATTACTTTCGACATGATCTATTTCGAGGTGATTTAGAATTTCATCAAAGATGGACTTTAGGTCTACTCCCATATTACAGACATAAACATCCATCGTAATATATTTGAATTCGGGATAGACGTGTAGTGAGAAATGACTCTCGGCCAATACAAAGAGAATTGTTTCACCTTGTGGCTCGAACTTATGAGAAACACGGTCAACCACGGTTAACCGTCTCTCTATTACTTCGCAAACTTTAGAAATGAGTTGATCATCGACTTCAGTTTTTAACCAAACATCGGAATAGAAATGTTGGGCACGAGTATCCACTAATGCCCCAATTCTTTGCTATATAGTCTGACTAAAACGATATGATGATCCGGCTAAGTTTAAAAATTCCTTATACTTATCATAAACTTACCGGACCTAGATTCAAGCTAAAGCTTTTACCTACCGCGTTCCTTCTCTAAGTTTTTTGGCAGGTGCTTTGCGATTTAAGATGCGTTCGTAACTTCTAATATAGGCCTTGGTAACAATTTCAAAGATAGACTCGCCTTTATTCCTATCGAATTGACTCTTATCCTGGTCCCGAGCATCGATAGCACCGGCAACCTTTTCTGCTTCGTAATTTGATATTCCATCTCCTGAGACCGATCCCCCACTACTACCTGAGCTGCCCCCACCACTGCGGCCAGAGCCACCACTACCGTAGCCATAGCCTCCGGTTGTCACTGGATTGTAATTGTCTAAACCACTGTAGTCTTTCTTCTTTTTTCTAGCGGATGAACTGCTGTCTTGCAGACCCGCAGTGCCTTTAGAAGCAAAATTACCGCCTTTTAAGGAGCCATTACTAGCAGCGCCTCCGAGCGGTTTAAAGAAGGCAGCAGCTAATTCCTTTGAACGCAAGGCCAGAAGCTTACCTCTTGCAGTTTTTCCTAGTTTCTTGTCAAAAGCGGATTTCCTTTTATTCCGGTCATCTTGAATTTTCTTTAATATGTTAGCGGTATTAATTGCACCTTGCTCAGTGGTGTTAAGAGAAAGCCCACTTCCTGAGCCTCCATTATCTTGACCGGTAACATTTGTCTGGCCTGTCTCAGCACTACCTAAAGCGGATGAGAGAAGCCCGTTGATCTGTGCCAGGTGTATTGACTGGGCGATAAACTCCTGTGTCTCGCCGCCTATCTCTTGGGTGTTATTCCCCTCGCCTAGATTTCCTGAGTTCTCTATTCTCTGTAGTGATTTAATCAATTGATCGGTGTAGACCTTGGTCATATCGGTATACTCTCCATAATCCCTGACATTGGTTCCAGCGATCATGCCTAATCCGAAGGCCAGAGTATCAAAGTAGCTGATGTAGGCAGGCGGTGGATAACTAATATTACCTGAGGAAACGGGAACCGCTCTAGGCCAGAAAAAATGGTAGGTGTAAGTATATTCGCCAAAGGCCTGCAGGTGTTCCTTTTCTTCTGCCATCAAAAAGCCCTGATCGACTGCGTACTTACGAGCACCTTTTCTAATTTTGGCCTTCATTGTTTTAGTCAATTTATACTGACCGCCTTCCTTTAGATTTGGGGCGAAATGCCCAACCGCAGCGGAGTCAATTATGGTATGTTTCAAATAATCCTCTTTTTGCAACATGGCAGGCTTCTTACTTTTTAAATAAGACAACGCCTTATTAAAGCCTTTCTCTAAAAGGTCCGAATAATTGCGAGTATCTCGGATTAGCTCCGACTTCTTCATCCCAACAGGTATCCAGGGATCGATTAAATAGTAAGAACCGTCACCGTCTGCAAATTTTTCTAAGAATTTTTTGTGAACTGTAATCTTAGCATCATCATTAGTATTCAAATTATTGGCGCGTACTCCATTTTCTCCCTTCAGCTCATTTTCTTGAGTAATCAGAAAGGATTTTACACAGGCGTTTGCTGAAGTGTGTTTTTTACAAACTTTATTATAGGGTTGCTTTAAGACTCTTTTGAAATCAGAGCACATGTTCTTTTGGTAGAGAACACACTTGTACATATCCTTTGGTTTCTTTTGTTGGTTGTCTTTAATTTCAGGTGCCTTACCTTGCCAGGCCCCACGCAATGATCCAAGTAACCAGAAGCCACCGGCTCCTGCCGCCGCTGAAGCGGTTATAATACCTGCTGCTCCCCAAGCGCCAATTGTCGCGGTAGCGGCAAAGCCACCAGTCACGGCAACTACTCCTGCTGCTAAGAGGGCGCCAACAATCGCCCCTGCTCCAAGCACTGTTCCTTTGAAATCAAAAATTGTAAAGTTGTAGAGGTCGTGGTTTTTAACTTCCGCCTGATTCCACTTGGCCTCTGTTTGAAGCCAGTTTGATAATTCTTGCAACTTCAAAAGGTTTGGCCCAGTAACTGTTAAGATCATTTCTTTAAATTTACGTGTCACTTCCCCAAGTTTCACTAGCATCTTTTGATACTTGACTCCAGAGACATCACCCATTTTGGCATTGGCCTCTTCGGCAGCAGCACTGCCGGCCTCGGCATCTTGTAGTTTTTCAAAGAGCTCACTTCCAAGCTGTTCTTTTAGCGTTTTATATTGCTCTTTACAGTTTTTAGCGAAATACTCTTTCTTTGTGACATCAAGTGCGCCGTAGCCGAGATAATCGTAGCATAGGCATTTCAATTCTCTATCTGTAGTCGCCACTTCATCTTG
>JABGVH010000161.1 GCA_018646195.1 Halobacteriovoraceae bacterium | reverse complement strand
CCAAAAACAACCTGCACCTAAAAGTATTTTTTGCATCTCAACCTTTTATTATCTCTTTCAGACCAACGATTAATCGCTCTATGTCTTCACTATTATTGTAATAGGAAATAGAGGCCCGTAAGCGGCCTTTTCTATTATTTATAAAAACACTCTTCTCTTTTAGTGCTGCAGCCACTTCAACCGCATCATGATTCTCGATGGAGAAACTAATAATGCCGGTATGGTGTTTTTCCAGCTTTCGATATGAGTGAATCTTTAGGCCTAATTGTGACAATTGGAGGTGCATCTCACTACTTAAATCGAGAATTCTCTGAGAAATCTCTGGCAGTCCTACTTCTAGAACTACTTCAATAGCTGTTTGAAGTGCCGCCAGTCTTTCAAAACAGAGAGTACCAATTTCCATAATCGAGGCCTCTTCTCTAAGAGCTAGGCGGTCATTGGCGAGGTCCCAATAGTTTTCTACACTCGACCAGCCTACAAAGGGTGGGCTGAAGTTTTGGCACCATTCAGGAGAGAGGTAGAGTATCGCCTGTCCTATTCCAGCAGCGAGCCATTTATGGCAGCTGGCACTAAGGGCGGTGGCATGAAATTTCTCGGGGTGTACTTCAAAGACACCTAGCATTTGAGTGGCATTGACGATGAAGGGAATATTCCTTTTCTTAAGTTCTAATCCTAACGCTTCTAGGTCTAGCCTAAAACCTGTTAAGTATTGGACTGCACTGACAACTACTGCTGCTGTATCGTCATCAATTTTTTCAATAAATTGTTCGATTCCGAGAAAGCCGTCGACTGAACTTACAAAATCAACTTCGAAACCTGCATGTAGCCAGGGGAGGGTTGTCGAGGGAAACTCGTCAGTTGTAGAAATTACTTTCCTCTTACTGGTTTTAGTTTTTAAAGTACCGGCCAATATATTCATATTAGTGCCAGTGTTAGGGGCAAAGCCAATACACTTTTGCTCGACCTTTAAAAAGTCAGCACAAGTCTTACGTGCCGCTTCGAGGCATTCAAAAAACTTAATGTCATCAATGGCGGCAGTTTCTAGCGTAAACTTATTCCATTTTAGAGAAGTTTCGAAGACCCGCTTGTGAGGGGCACCGATAGCGGCATTCATAAGGTAGGCACCTTTTTGGGTGGCCGGGTAATTTTGTCTTAATTGGGACCAATTCATAGCGCCATATTTACAGGGAAGCGCTGATCCGTCACTATTAATCGTCTAAAAAGGAAAGATCAGTTCCATAGGATGGCTCGTCTCTCTCTTTGGAGCTTTTTTGGGGGGCCGTTTTTGGTACTTCTTTAACAACTTTTTTAACCGCCTGTTTACTGTCTTTAAGCTTGAGAAGTTCCTGGTCGTTGCGTCTAAGCCGTTTATTCATATTTTGTAGAAATGACCAAAAGAGTTTCATCGCTAAACGCGGCTCTTTCTTTAGAAGTTTAAAAAGAGGAGTCCTGGCCAGCACCATTAATTTGGTATCTTTGGCGGCTGAGATAGTGGCCGAGCGGGGGGTTTTATCGATCAAACTCATTTCACCAAAAAAATTGCCACTCTTAAGATTAATAAGTTGAACTTCACCTTTTTTGACAGAAACTTCGCCAGATAGAATGACGAACATTTCTTCTCCACCTTGTCCCTCTGTTATAATATTTTTTCCAGCAGCATATTTGGAAACCTCAATAACTTCTAATATTTTAATAATCTCTTTGTAATCGAAATTTTTAAAGAGTGGAATTTTTTTGAGCGTGGCAACTTTTTTAGCGGCGCTATCATCACTTTTTACCGCTGAGTCTCTTTCCCCAGCTTGAATAATCACAGCGGTTATATTATCTTTGCCACCCTTGCCATTGGCGAGAGCAATTAACTTTTCGGCCATCTCTGCTGTTTGGCTAGAGATAGCAATTCTGTGAAATTCAGCCTTTTTCATATAGCCACATAGGCCATCAGAACATAGTAGAAAGAGGTCGCCCTCCATTAACTCCATATGTAAGACATCGGGCTGGACTGTTTCCTGGTGTCCGATCGCTCTGGTTATAAGATTGGCCTGAGGATGTTTAGCGGCCTGCTCAGCGGTAAGTATACCTTGCTGAACTAGTTCATTTACCATGGAGTGGTCTTCGGTCACTTGATGAACTTCATCCATACGAAAGAGATAGGCGCGGCTATCTCCTACGTGAGCGATAAAGGCATTATTTCCAATCACTAAGGCCATAACCAGGGTGGTGCCCATTCCCAACTTGTCAGGGTCTGACTTTCCGCTGTCAAAAACTTCTTTGCAAGATTTTTGGATTGCAATTATTAGCATCCGGCGGACAAGCTCTCGACTATCTACTGTTGGCTGTTCTTTAAACTGTTCGATAATATGTTGGTTGGCTTCAACCTGCTCGGAAATACTTTCGGCACACATCTTGCTCGCAACTTCACCAGCGGCATAACCCCCCATGCCATCACAGACTAAATAAACTTGCGCCTCTTGATTGACGTGAAAAAAATCTTCGTTATGATCTCTCTTTAGTCCAACATCTGTTAAGGAGTAATCAGTTAATTTCATACTAGGCCGCCGCCTTAAATGATTTTAAGAGAGCTTGCATAGGCGCTTTAAAATTATCACTGTCACCGTATTTTTCATCTAAGGCCTTGAGAATTTGAGGTTGTTTGAGTTCATCGAAATTGACTTGATAGAATTCGTTCACATACTCATGGGCAATTATAAATGTGCATACCATTCGAGAAAGGCGTGAAGAACGGAGTTTATTAGGAAAGCCATTTCCCTCTATGCTTTCGTGATGCTGTCTGACTACATCTAGTACTTCAGGGGTGACAAAATCAACATCGAGAAGCAAGTCGGCCACTTCATAGGGATGTCTCTCAAATTGCCGTCTGGTTTTCTCGTCATATTTTGTCAATTTCAGATCGTCTAAGTTTTGAATCATAGCAAGATCTGGATCTTGTAGTGTAATGTCATGGAAAAGTGACGCCATACAAAGCGCCGAAATCTTCTCGTCCGTGGCCCATTTCATTTTTCTTAATATGTCACAACAGACAATTGCGGTGAGGTAACTATGATCATAGAGATAGTCCATCCTGCTTCTCATCTTGGTCAATAATTCGGAAAAAGCTACGTGTGTATCCGCAAGCTTCATAATTTCATGAACGCTTTTTTCAGTTACTTCGATAATATCGGGGCTGAACCCAAGTTTTTGAATGAGTTGCCCCATCATGGTATGGGTAGCAGACAGAGCTTCGGAAATTTCGTCTTTGCTCAGTTTCTCAGCTTCCATGATAAGGAAGGGGGTTTGTGAAATTGTGACTCTAAAATTTTCGAAATCATCGTTTCTGATATAAAGGAATTCAACATTTTTTTCCTTTAAATCATCGAGCTCCTTTTTATGATAGATCTGGTTGAGATTAATAACTTTGACATACTTACGTGCAGAAAGCTGGATATAAACATTACAGAGAACTTTATTAAAGCGATAAAAATTGAGCAACCTCACCTTTTGAAAGGCCTGCATAGGGGCCATGGTAAAGCGATTTGGAAAAAGTATGCTTAGGATTTTTTCTCTGAAATCTGCGGGAGAAATTGGATAGAGCAGGTGATCATTTTTTGAGCTATGAGTTTCAAATCCCTCTAGTCCATCGATCATCTGCGGAGAACTCTCACTAAAAAAGAGGAAGGGAATATTTTCACATGAGATTTTCAAAAAGGTGTAGAAATAACCAGCGTCTCCATCTTTCATATTATTGCCACAGATTGCTAAATCAAATGAGATCTCATTTCTAATATGCTGATCTTTTAAAAAATCTATCGCCTGCTCACATGAGAAGAACTCGTAAACCTTCACTTCATCTATAATGTTTTCCAAATAGATGGTGTGTAGATTTCGTCTATGGTCATCTGCATCGATGTAAATAATTTTCATAAATCGCCCAACTTCCTGTAAACATTTCGGTTTTTAAGGAGGGAAATTTAATTAAAAACGAGTATTTAGTCCCTGACCAAAGCTAATTGATCGGATTTTTTGGGGCAGTGGATGCTCTTGATAAGGGCCGAGATAGAGGCTCAGCTTTTTCAA
Source organism: Halobacteriovoraceae bacterium (assembly GCA_018646195.1). Classification (GTDB taxonomy): domain Bacteria; phylum Bdellovibrionota; class Bacteriovoracia; order Bacteriovoracales; family Bacteriovoracaceae; genus JABGVH01. The sequence goes on along the minus strand of JABGVH010000161.1, from coordinate 979 downwards.
TGCTTGGATATGTTTGGGGTCTTTACGCACATTAAAATAGTCAGGTCTATTTTTCCAAAGCTGGTATTCGATAGTGTAGGTTTCTCCTACCAAAACTATAAGAGATTCTAATTTCCCTCTACCGTAACTAGAGCTCATAAATTTTATATAATTCTTGAAGGCCCTTTGAAAACTGGTATTGCTTGTATCGAGGCGGCGGGTTTTTAGGCTGTAAATGACGTAGCCTTTTTGCCAATCTTTGGGGCTAGATAGTACGTCATAAGCATGATTCCTCACTAATTCTCCTACCAGCGGAAGGGGAGAGGGAACTAGGCTTTTACTAATACCTTTGGCAAAATAGTCCCAGTGCAATTTTCCGTAAACTTGCCCGGCAGGAGATTTTCTCAGAGTCTGGTAATCATCACGGTTACTGTAAACCACCAAGGCGACTTCTTCTGGGATCGATGCTGATTTAGTTTTTGGAGAAAGTACTGGCAGGTAGGCCAATAGCCCCTTTTTTTTGCCCTGGTCGATAGTGCGTGGAATAAAAATGGAGTTGAGCCCTTGGTGGAACTTTTGGGTGCTAATATCTTTTTTCTTAAAACCTCTCCAGAAGCGATAATAGGGAGCGGCCGATGCTGACTGACATAAAAGATAAATTGCTAAAATAAAAAATTTCAAATCTTTTCCTTTAAAATATTTAACAATTTTAAACCATGGGATTCATTTTAGCGAAGGCTAAACTGTATTTCTCGACTTAGCTGAACACTTTTCCAATTACTTTTTAGGGAGTAGCGCCATTTCTTGACTGCTGCGAGCGCTGCCCGATCGAGTACATGGTGGCCGGATGATTTAAGGACGGTATGCTCAAATTGATAGTGATAATATACTCATGAGCATCTCTATTCATTATCACTTGTATCTTTTCTATCGTAACTCTTGTCTCGAATGTCTCAATCGCGAGTCGAGTTGACTCTCCAATGTTCTCTGCAGTATCTCT
>JABGVH010000047.1 GCA_018646195.1 Halobacteriovoraceae bacterium | reverse complement strand
TTCTTATGTATTAGAAGGAGTGGGAGAAGATTTTATTCCGGAGAACTATAACTTTGATGTGATAGATGATTGGGAAGTTGTCGGTGATAAAGAATCTTTTCTTATGACTCGTAAACTTTTAAAAGACGAAGGTATATATGCTGGTGGCTCAGCTGGTGCCGCCATTTGTGGCGCCCTCAAGTACGCCCAAAAGCTCAAAAAACCTGAAAAAATATTAGTTCTATTACACGACTCTGGAAACCGTTACGCCTCTAAAATCTTTAATGACGACTGGATGAGTGACAATGGTTATTTGGAAAGTGCCTTTAATGTACAAATTAAAGACGTTATTAATGAGCTAGGAAAATCTAGTGTAGAAGTCATTAATATCCAGGATACTTCAACGATTGGCGAGGCGATTAAAGTCATGACCGAACAGGGCATTTCACAACTACCGGTTTTTGAAGAAAAGATTTTAAAAGGAGTTGTCTCTGAGAAATCCTTATTAAAGCCTTATTTTCATGGAGACTTTACTAAAGAAGATAGTATTAGCTTAGCTTACCATGACCAGTACAAAGTCATTGACGAGAACGAACTGCTCTCCAGTGTTGCCAACGCTCTTTTAGAAAAAGATATTGCGCTTGTAACTAGGAAAGGTCAGGTAGTCGATATTCTAACCGATATTGATGTCTTGCAATTTGTATCTCATATGGAGAAACACTAATGAAAAAAGGTATGAAAACTGATGACCTGCATCTTGCAACCAAGGTTATTCATGTCGGAGGATACCCCGACCCCGAAACTGGTTCGGTTATCCCACCCATCTATCAAACTTCTACTTTTATTCAAAGTTCTCCGGGTAAGCACCAAGGATACGAATACTCAAGAAGTCACAATCCTACCCGTACCCGCTTAGAAGAAAATTTGGCCTCACTAGAAAAGGCCAAATATGCCTTGGTAACGGCCAGTGGAATGAGCGCCACAATGCTTTTAATGCACACCTTACCGGTAGGCAGTACTATTCTCTGTGGAGATGATGTTTATGGCGGAACCTACCGTCTCTTCACCACCATTTTTAAAGACATCCACCATTTCAAGTTTGTCGATACCACTGATTTAAAAGCGGTAGAGAAAATTCTTTTGGAAGACCATCCCAAAATGATTTGGCTTGAGTCTCCCACTAATCCTCTTCTAAAAATTACTGATATTGCCGCCATTTCAAAACTGGCTAAAAAATCCAAAGCAAAAGTGGTAGTGGACAATACTTTTCTTAGCCCTATTTTTCAAACACCTCTCGAGCTTGGAGCGGACGTAGTTTTACATTCAATGTCGAAATACATTAACGGCCATAGCGATGTTGTGGCCGGCGCCCTTATGCTCAATTCAAAAAGTTTATATGATAAACTTTGGTACCTTCAAAATTCAATTGGCCCTAGCCAAAGTCCCTTTGATTCCTGGCTAGTTTTACGAGGCTTGAAAACACTGCATATTAGAATGAAGGCCCACGAAGAGAATGCCAAGGTTGTTGCCGCTTATTTAGAAAAGCATCCGCAAGTAGAAAAGGTTAGCTATCCTGGGCTCAAGTCCCATCCCCAACATAAGATCGCCAAAAAACAGCAGAGTGGTTACGGCGGAATGATTACTTTTTTCCTAAAAGGTAATATTGGCAAGTCGAAAAAATTCCTTTCAAAGGTTAAACTTTGGGCGCTGGCAGAATCTCTCGGGGGAGTTGAAAGCTTAATCGAACACCCTGCGATTATGACCCATGCTTCTGTTCCTAAAAAGGTAAGGGAAGAAATCGGTCTCTATGACAACTTAATACGTCTTAGCGTCGGTATTGAAAATGTTGATGATTTGATTAGTGATTTAGATCAAGCCTTCAAAGCTGTTCGTTAGCTAGTAATCGATTCTCTCGCTTTTTTAAGACTTAGAAGCAGTACCAAGCTTATAAGGCTTAGTACTGGAACTATCAGTATTGCTTCTCTGGCACCTAAATTAGCATTGATCCAACCAAAAACCACATGCATAAAGATTAATGAAAGTGCGATATAGGTAAGAACTGAGGCCATCATAAATTCTCTACCCCGTTCGAAACGTTGCGCCAGCCAATCCATGCCTACAGGAAAGAACATCGACATACTCAAACCTGTCAAGGCCAAGGCCCAAGGCCAGTAATAATACCCTATGAAAAATAGTACGATCGTTCCAAGTAGAGAGCCCAGTAAAAAATAAATCCTTTTTTCTCCCGTTTTTATAAAGGTAAACGAGATTCTTCCCAGCGTTAGGCTGAGAAAGAAAAGACTTAGACCTTGTTTTGCAGTGGAGGGGCTCCAGCCAACTATATTTTCGAAGTAAAGGGGTAAGCGAGAGGAGATCGCAATCTCAGAAGCGACATAGAACCCAAAAAGAAAACCGTAAAGCATTCGCTTGTTCAGTTTTATAGGAGGTTTGAGAGTCCCTTTCTCTCTTGGAAAGAGTTCCTTTTTAGATAGAAAAAAAGAAAGACCAAATATAATGATAGGAACGATACTAAGAAGCATAAAGAACTTATTCCAATAGGGAATATGCTTTAGAAAGTAGGCCAAGAGAAGTGGAGAACATAATGAGGCAATTCCATAGGTCGAATGTAATCCTGCAAAGGCCCGTCCGCGAACTTCGTGAGTTGTGCCTTCGCTAACTAGAATATTCATAGAGACACCAGAAAATGAAGAACCCATGCCAAAAATTACCGAACCTAGGTAAAGCCAAAATACCGGAGAGCCTAAGTTAACCGAATGGCCCATTAGAAAAATCCCTACCGCCATAAAAAGCAGGGACAACTTGGTTGAAAAAACCGCCCCCCACCTTGCCAGCCACCACTTGCTCGCCAAATTGACAACTAGGCCTGCAAGCGTGGCTAACCAAAACACTGGTGCTCCCTGGTTTGGACTTAAGTCAAAGCTGGCGAGGATCTCGGGATAGGCAGGACCGCGAGCATTATCAATCAAGCCAAATGAAAATAAAGTTGAGTATGCGAGAACTAAAAAAGTTTTATTCAATGCTAAAATGATCCGGTTGAAACAGAGGGATCAGTGACACCACTTGGTTGCTGATCGCTATAGGTCGCTGCCTGGTTAGGTTTTCCTTCTGACGGAAGAATAGGTTTTGCAACCGCCTGGACTTTAGTGGCCTTAATCTTCTTCCCCTCTCTATGAATAAAGGAAGTTGGATATTGCTTATGCCGGCTAAAGACCACTCCTTCTCCTAAATAGGAGTTGAGAAGAATATAGGCACAGTATACTTTTCCATGGTCACTGCTAAGGTCCTCTTTTTCACCAGAAGCAAAAATTAGACCGTCGTCTTGTAGAATTCCTTGAATTTTTTTAAGCGTGCCACAAAAATTAGAGTTACCACCTACAGAGCAGTGAGCCTCTCTCTTGGTGACATCATCATTCTGCGTTTTTATATGAACTGGTCCACGACAGACATCGAGGACCCAGCCTTTTTTCATAAACATCGCCTCGTGATTTAAGGTCACTACGCAACCTTCTTTTTGCAGATTTAATTGAGACTTACTCATGCCAAATGGTTTGCCTTTATGCTCTACGGCGGTTTTAAAGTTAGCGTTAAGACACTCACCATCACTAAAGCCACCGCCATTTGCAATTAAAGGCAAGAGGAACAGTAAGCAAAGAATTTTAGACTTGAACGATAACATTTTGGTCAACCTCTAGGAAAATGAGGGAGGCATCGTAGGCCAAGAACTCCCCCGGGTGAATTTTTTTTAGCGCCATAAAAAGCTCATCTAAAAGCTTCCTTGGACCTGAATCCATATTCTCTTTTACAAAGGTAATCAAATCCACGCCATCTATCAAGCCATAGCTATTTTTTCGGACTCCAGGAGAAATAACTGCCAATTTTTCTCCTCTCTTGAGAGTAAAATCAAAATGGGCACGAGCAAAAAATTTCTTATGAACTGGGTAATCATTTCCTGAAAAAAAATGTTCTCCATCGGAGATTACTTCTGTGCCACCAAAGTGGTATCCCTCACCAGTTAACTTCTTCTGGTCAATTTTTAAAAGTAGCGTTTGCAAGGAGCCACTCGATTTTCCTGAGGAAATTCCAAGATCCTTAAGCTCGGCCGCAAGCCCTGAGAGAAATCCCTCAAGATCACTTTTACTAAAAGTACTTTGACCTCTAAGTTTTTCGAAATGACTGAGAACAATACTAGAAACCACGTAGGAGGTAGAGGAAGTTAATAGGAAAACAAATTGTCCCTCGCCTCTAACGACATCGTAAAATTCCCCTCCAGGGCTCTCCCCTGCCGAAAATTTTGAAAATAATTTAATACCCTTCAAGTCATCTTGGCGAAGAGGCACCAGCTGCTCGTGTAATTTTTTGATCCGTTTTAATTGAGAAAGGGTCACTTCCATTAATCGCCCTAACCCCTGCCCCATCTGCGCCAATTCTTTATTTTGAGACAGCAGCTGGTTGCGGTAGAAAAATTGCCGCATCATGGGTACCGCTAGAGTCCAATCAGAACGAGCGTCAATCACCCCTTCAAGAGAAGAATCTTTGAGTAAAAGCTCTCTCGAAAGCTCCCCAGGTCCCTGTATAAGAAATAAATTGGCAGCAAAGGGCGCAAGCTTCAATAGGTGGTCGGATTCAGCAGCAACTAAGTTCTGAGGGTTTTTAAGCTCTTCCACAAGCTCTTCTAGCCCTGCATCCTCGAGGTAACAGAGAGACTCAATATGATGCTCAAAGTGCTTGGCCAGGCAGGCGAAGTACTGATCTAAGTCTTTAGAATTACGAAAAACGAATAACTTTCCCATGGCACCGGTGCTTTTTTATGATTTCTCAATTATTCCAATATTTTACCCCGATTACGAGAAGATTCGCCAGGGGGGTCAGAAATGATCTAAGCCTCTGTAAATTAGCCCGCTTTGCCCTAAATTAGCGGCAACTCGCAAATTCTCCATCTACCTAAATTTAAAAGCTTTCCCTAAAGTCTTGGCCAAAATTATCCGAAAAATTACGGTAACTGTAAAATAATACTATGCATAAAAAGAAAGGGAATATGGCGAGCAGAACCGCAAAGACAAGAACTAAGAAAAAGAGCACTGGCAAAAAGGCCAAAGTGGTCACACCAGTCTCTCCTGAGGGAATTGAAAATGTCATTTCGATCCCTAACCTAGTCACCAATGTTGCCCTCCTCAATCTAACTGAAGAAGTCAGTAACCTGCGCCAGCAACAAAGAAGTATTTGTGAGCAGGCGATCCGCAGTATATTGCATGCCCTCGACTGCAAGGACCACTATACTTTTGGACATAGTTTACGGGTCACTTATTACTCACTTAAATTAGGTGAAGAATATGGGCTCAAGCCTGAAGAACTCTACGACCTAGAGGTGGCGGCACTCTTTCATGACATCGGTAAGATCGCGGTGCCCGATAAAGTGCTGCTTAAACCTGCACGCTTAGATGAGGAAGAATTCTTAATTATGAAGTCTCATCCCAGTAAGTCGGCCGAAATCTTAGAGGGATTTGAACCTTTTAAAGAAGCCGCCCAGTTTGCTAAGCACCATCATGAGCGCTATGACGGCAGGGGCTACCCCGACTCTATGAAAGGCCAAGACATACCACTCTTTTCGAGAATTATACTGATAGCCGATACCTTTGATGCCATGACCTCTACTAGGCCCTACAGAAAGGGATTGCCCTACGAGGTCGCCTTTAGCGAGCTTGACGAGTTTTCAGGCTCACAATTTGACCCCGAATTGGTGAAACATTTCATCAGTGTAATGAAAAAAGAAGAGGCCAAGAAAGAACCAACTTTTCAACTCTCTATTATTGAAGGGGATTGGGAAAAAGACGCCGCATAACGCATTCCGCATTAACCGATAAAACTTCTCAAACCTTTACAGCTGTCATAAATTAAATCCTAACCATCAAGGATTTAACCATGAAGTTACTCACTATTTTGAGCCTACTAAGCCTTTCCTCATGTGCCAGATATTTCACAAGCCCAGTGAAAGATTACTCTGACAGGTATGTTACTGGTAAGGGACTTCCGGCCGACATGGATTCCGCCCAGTTGATTAAGAAGCTTGAGCGAAAGGAGAATATGGGGGGAGGAGTCTGGAACCTAACTGTTTTTCCTTATAGCAAACCATTAGTAGAAAAACTTATTCAAGAGCAGTCCCAACTTAAAAATCTTGGGGCCACTCAAAAAAGACAATTAGATAAAAAACTAAGAGAAAAATACATCGTTGGAAAATCTTGTATTCACTTCGAGTTTGAGTTGGAGAAGGCCGATAAAATGGCCTTTCTAAAGCAATGGAAAGCTTACCTTGTCGACAATCACGATAATGAAGTTGCTTTGCATTGGGATAAAAAAAGCCTGGTTAACTACCCCGCTAAGTCGAAATCAGCTCGCTACCAAGGGTCCACTGTCCGCTGGACAAATAGTGGCGATGGATGCACCTCACTCCCTTTCGTCTTAAAAGATAGCTTCCGTATTAAAATAGTTGCCTCAAGTGCCCCTTGGCCCTTCGAGAGAGATCAAATCTTTCGCTACGATTTTGATAAAATAGTAAAGCTTGAAGGTAAGAAAGTTAACCTTCGCCCTAAAAAGAAAGTCCAAAAATATAAAGGTTGGTAAGCTAGAATTAGTTACTAGCAGGAGCCTCCGAAGCCGGTGATTTGCTTTCGGGAGTAATATCTGTTTTCTCTTCTCCGGCCTCTGCGGGTGCCGAGCCAGGATAACAAAAAGCTGTTTTTAAATTAGTATTAATGAAATGGACTTGAACAATTCGGCAGTCCTTCATGCTTGCGTAAACATCTTTTGCGACACATTCGGGGTTTTGCTTACTTGATGTCGCCCATTTTAAATTATCTTTACAAGTAAAATAGCTAAATTTATCAACACAGGCCCAGTGCTTACCCTTGCAATTATAGACAAGTCCTCGCCCTGGTCTTAAGTAAGTAGGGGGCTCAACGTACTTACTTTTATCCGGCGTAATCATTGAGGACATATCACTACTAGCACCTTGCTCAATATTACTAATCAGAGCATCCATTTTTCCATCCATTCCAGTTGTCTTAGGATCCGCAGCAACCACTTCTCCACCACCGGCTGCTGGAGCAACAGGCTCTGCCACCACAGGAAGACCGGCTGCTGTTTCAGGTGGGATATCAATTGTCTTGGGCTTAACGGCGACTTCAACAGGGGCTGGAGGCGGCGGTGTTACTGGTTCAGCTACTTTTGGCGCTGGAGCAGGAACTACTGGCTCCGCCACTTTCGGAGCTGGAGGAGGAACCACAGGTTGCTCTACTACTGGCGCAGCTTCTACTGGCTTGGCAACTATCTCTGTTGGCTTTTTCTTTTTGCGTATTCTTTTCTTTCTTTTCTTTTTTTTCTTTTTAGCTATTACCGGAACGGGAACTGGGTCCTCCGCTGGCATAAACTCTGAAGCGATTAGCCCCACGATAACAACACCTAGAACAATCTGAATCACCTTCTTTTTCTTAGCGGCCTTTTCTTCCTCGCTCAGTGGCTCATCATCATCTTCCTCTTCCTCTTCATCTTCATCATCGTCTTCGTCGTCATCATCTTTTTTACTTTTTTTCTTGGCCTTACTTTTAGGAGAAACCTCTGGTTCGGTTCCCTCTTCTTCATCATCTAATTCATCGAGATCGACATCTCCTAACTCTTCCTCATCACCGTCTTCGAGGATTTCAGTTATATCGGCCTCGCCAGTTTTATCTGAGGAGCTTTCTTCTTCTTCCTCGCCTTCCTCTTCTTCTTCATACTCGTCGTCGTCCTCGGAGCCTAACTTTTCTCGAAGCTTTTCTGGAAGCGAATTTTTAATTTTAGAAATGAGATCGTCAAACATTCTTAGCTCTCTCCTATATAACTTATCGAAATTTTTCGAAGAGAGTTGAGTAAAAGTTTAAAATCACGTAGAAGACCAAGCATTCCGGTAAGGCTTTAGCGGCGCCTGAATGACCGTCTATAAAAGGCATTTAAACATTGGACTTAAATAATCAGAAATAAAATTGAAATTGACTCGGAAGAGGTCCTTTTTTTATCGTAAGTTTCTTCCAAATCTGATGAATTGTGAACTGCAGGTCCTTCAAATGAGGGGCCATTAAATACAGTCCAAGAAAATGATTTCCAAGTGGAGAAGTGATTATGACACCCCTTTCACCATTATAAAGGTCTGTACCGAGGCATGATTTTAATTGTTCGAGATCTGAAAATGATTTCATTTTTTTACTAGGGAATAAAAACCAACCACCTATTGCGGCTTCACTCGAGAAACTACTGAGGTGATTAATGAACGTCCCCATTGTTTTTCGATAATTCACTTCACAAAGACGGTACCACTTTAGTTCTCCCTCTTCGAGATAAGAAAAGGTATCAATTTCAAGATGCCCGGTGGCACCGATTTCTTTATAAGCCTCGACTATTGGCCCAAGAGAATTCACTAATTCACTGTAACGAGCACTCATGGCGGCAGGTAATTTATATCCGCCACAAAATGCCCCTTTTTGATCATTAAAATTATGGATCAGAAAATGAGTCTTTTTTTCTAGGTCAAAGGTGACCCCAATATCCATAATTCTTTTAAGGCAGGGGTCGAAAATCATTTCTTCTTCTAAGAATAACTTTTCTAGCTCATTTTGAAATTTCATTTGCTGTAATTTTTCGGTATCAAATAGGTACTGTCCCACCCCCGACGACCCACTTCCCCTCTTCAATATCCAACTCTTATATTTTGATTTTAATATTCGTTCCTTAACTTGTGCGAGGTTCTTTACTATGGCGGTTTCTGAATGGGCGAGGCAATGCTCAATCGCTAACTCGCTAGAAGTAATTTTTGAATTTAATTTTCTCTCTAGAACTAAATCCTTGAGAGCGCCCCACCAATTTTTTATTTCAGGATCATTTTCACTGGTAATTCCAGGCAATTCACCAAAAATAGTTTCTAAGTAATTTAAATATTCCCCAGAAAAAGTATTTTCTGAATACAGCTTATCGCCACGATTACCCATAATTAAAAAGAGGTACTCGTATTCACTATTCCAGCTAGGCTTAGGTTGATTTAAAAAAAGTTGAGATTCGTAATCAATATTAATGCGATAACTGCTCACGATTTCCACTCTTTTCTTTCAGTTATGGAGAAGTCTCCCCGAAAATCTTGCATCTTCTGAATAAAGTTTTCAGATAGACCTGCCTTCACTCTCGGTTCCTTTGCAAATGACATACCTTTGCCACGTGAGGGGGAAATTTTTTCAGGTAATAGTGAGAGGTAAAAATCCCAAAAATCACGATCACCTGCGCTCAGGCTTAAACACTCCTGCCCGAAGGCAACATGCTTGATTTCATCCTTAAGGACTATTTTCATTATCTCGGCACTTTCGAGGTCCCCTACTTCCGTAAAAATATCCCCATAACAAATTGCAAAGTCTAAATTGGCCTGTTCAAAAGTTAGCGACATCGTCGCGAAGTATTCATCGACTGTATTAAGTTGAGAGATCTGACGCCAGAAAAAATCATTTAGCGGAAATTCTCCAAACTCTACTCCTAATTTATTCATTTGCTTTATATAAAGACTCAGGTGCTTTTGCTCGTCTCTTATTGTTCCAAGCAATCCATTAATTATCTTTTGACCATTTTCCCCGTCCAAGGGAAATTTTAATAATGCTGCTGCCATCATCTCGATTGCCAATAATTCATGGTTGGCAAAGAAATGAAGCGCCACTGCCCGCCTTTCTTTTATATGGAGAGAAGATTTTTTAGGAAATTTGACCTGCTTTTCGGAGGATTTTATTTTCTCTTCCCTGCCAGGAAATTTAGGGATAGAAAGTTTTGAATTAAATGTATTGCTATGGTCGAGCTGGCTTTCGCTGCGAAAAAGTTTAGACTCTAGGGAGCCACCTTCAAGTAAATGCCGGGCAAAATCGAGGTAATTCATTTTGAATATTTGCGCTTTCGACTTCGATTCCCACTGGATTTCTTTTTACCTTTAAATCCTTCTCCACTCTTTTTACCGCCGCCGCCTTTGCCGCCGCCGCCACTACCGCGTTTTGAAGGGCCGCGCTTGTAGCGAGAACGCCTCTGCTTAAAACAATCTTCGCATATAGCGAATTGAGATTTTTCGGCCAGTTTTGCACCACAGCTGGAGCAAGTAGGGATAATTTTATCGCCCAAAAGGTCATTTAATTTTTCAATCGCTTTGCCTTTATTAAAGAGCAGCTCATTTTCATCAAAGTCGAAATGTTTATTGCTAAAATGGCGCGAAAGCCATTGATAGAGCTCGACACATTTAATCGATGTCTCAAGATAATCGATATTGCTGGAAAGGGCATCTATAGGCTCGGAATGAATATCCCGCCCGTGAGTATAGTTATTTAAGATCCAAACAAAGTATTGAACATGTTCCATCAAACCTAAGTTAACTGGAGCACAGGCGAATCCAAAGATTTCTGCCGTCGTCATATTGTCGTCGTTATCGGCTTCTTCCACCATTTCTGCGACTTCAATCATTTCTTTCAATTCGACACAAAAGAAGGGTTTCTTAAAAGTCATAGTATTAAATAGTCTTAAAAACTCACTAAGATGTAATCGAGGTAAACCGTTACTTTCAAGTGCGCTGTTCACCTGGCTAAAAATCTCGAGGTCAGGACCGACCATACATTTTTCTTTTTGCGCCAGCTCGGCGTAAAGCGCGTTTTCGACCAGGCTTAGTCCGTTCTCTACCCGCTTCAGGGTATTCACATAACCTGTCGGGAATCTTTGATAACGGCCTGCTCTACCGGCAATTTGCTTGATCTCACTATCTGTAATTATGAACTCTTTTGAGTTTATAAATTTAGAGAGGGTTGAAAATACGATTCTTTTAATAGGAAGATTCATCCCCATGGCAATTGCATCGGTAGCGACAATGATATCAGTCTCACCTTGGTCAAATTTACGGGCCTGCTCTCGTCTCACTTCTGGCGAAAGCCGTCCATAGACAATCGAAACTTTGAAATCTAATCGTTCTAGGTCCAACTTATACTTTAGTGCATTCCGACGGCTGAAAACAATCAGCGCATCAGAGCGGTCCAGGTCTCCCAGAACAAGCGGCTTTTCTTCAATATTAAGTTCGGTCATTCGCTCGTAATTTTTTACTTCGAGCTCATCACCACAGAGGTCACAAATTGTTTTTACTAAATCATAGGCTGAAGGATCGCCACAAACATGCACCACTGGCGAGAAAATATTAACCAGTGCTCGGGTCCAGGCCCATCCACGCTGATGATCAGTTATCATTTGAATTTCATCAATTACGGCGCAATCAAAAACTTCTTCGAATCGCGCCATTTCAATTGTTGAGGAGTAATGGGTCGCCCCTTCGATCTCAACGACTTCTTCACCTGTAAGCAGATTGGTCTTAACGCCTTTACTATTCATTGTGTCGTAAAGCTCTGCCGCCAAAAGTCTCAAAGGCGCTAGGTAACAGCCCTTTTCGGCCTTACAAAGTTCTTGAATTGAGTGATAAGTTTTCCCTGAGTTGGTAGGGCCCATATGATAAATTATTCTTCTTTTAATTGTGCGTGCTTGAGAATGTAACCAAAACTCTCCAAGATACTGCTGGAGAATTCCACCGGAGATGTCTTGCCGTTTTAAGATCAGCATAGATTTAATGAGCTTTTTAAATTCTCTTTCTAGGTAACGCTCATTTCTCCAAATATTTGTCCCCATCTGCTTGTAGAACCGAACCAGCTCTTCTCTGTCTAAGAGATCTGGGTTGAGGTCCTGCTCTGAGAGCAGGCGCCGGACATAAGGAGTTAGAAAATCCTCTTGGCGACTGGCAAGGGTTGATGGGTAAGTGAACTCTTCCCGCACTATTCCCTTAACTTGCCCTTCAAGGCGATTAAGAGTTGAGCGACGAAGGCGAAAGCGGACTCTATAAAAAGTCTTATCTAATTCTTTTTGCAATTGATAATAGCTATCACTTCCCGGGTATTCCTTAGTTTCAAATTCACTCTGTATCTGAGACTTGGTCTCTTCAATTTTATCTAAGCAAATTTGTAAAACGAACTCTCGCAATTGGCCGCGGTAGTCAGCGACACATCCCACACATTGGCAGGGAAGCTCTTTTGACTTGAGATCAAGATTCATATCGTCACGTATTCGCTCTTGAGCGCTAACGTGAAGTTCTTTTTTAGAAGTTAGCCAGCTTGTCAGGCTATTTAAATGAACCGGGAAAAGTTCCGGCTTAAGTCCCCCATCTTGTCCAAATAAAAACATCTCCTTTTCGGGCATTAGGCAGTCATCTAGAAATGCCAACTCTAGGACCGTGTCGCGAGAGAGTAAGCCGTGCAGAGAAACGTATTCTTGGTTAAAGAGAGAAATTAAGCTAGGAAATTCGGTGAAAAAAGAATGAAGTGTCGTCTGAACCTGACTTACAAAATCAAGGACGATTGTCGCGTCTTCTATTGAGCGGGCCAGATCGCTATCATCAGCGAAGCCATTAACTTTTATAATGGCCTTGCGCTCGCTTTCAAGATTTTCTTTTATGACATTAAAATCGGGTAGTTTTGGGAGTTCTGTTTGTGCCACAGAGGGTCAATTCCTTGTTAAAAATATAGGGACACTCTATCAGACCTGACCTGGCCCGTAAAATGTCCCTTAGGAATTTTAATTAACGATCGAGTTCTACAACGAATGCTACGCCCATCTTGGCAAACTTAGTAGCATGATCAGCATTGTCGCTTGAGACTTTCAAAGTATCTCCGGAAGTATGGATCTTACGGTTCATATTTCCTTTTCTTGATTCAAAAGGCATAGAAGCAGGATAACCCTCTCCATTCCACGAGGCGTGATCAGAACAAGCGTAACCACACTTGTCGTAACCCCAGCTCACTCCAGCAACGTATTCGTCAATAAGCTTTCCAATGAAAGCATTTTGAGCTGCATTGGTATAATCAGTCATCATAACGATATCGAGATCACTGCCGTTGTAGTTAGTCATATCGAGTTGCATGGCCCCAATTACATCAACACCACGTCTCTTAAAATCTTTGGCGATTTCTTTAGAGCCAAGAAGACCTACTTCTTCTGCCGCGTATCCCATAAACTTGATAGTCTTTTTAGGAACAAAATTCGACTTCATAAGAACCCGGATGATTTCCGTAATGGTAGCGATTCCAGAAGCATTATCGTCCGCTCCAGGTGCTGTTGCATTCTCGCGGCCAAACCAGCCAGCAATTGAATCGGCGTGACCGCCTACAACCACAACTTCTTCACTCTCGCCTTTAAGCGTAAGAACAACTGAAGGTTGCGCCCAACGGGTGTGCTTGAAAAATTCAACTTTGGCATCGCTACGATGAGAAGTTAATTCTTTCCAATGGTCACGAAGCCAAGTTTGAGATTGAACTCCATATTTACTTTTATAGTAACGATTTTTAAAGCTTGAGAGCTTGAGGATAGTTCCGCGGATTTTAGACTCTTCAACACTATCTACTAGAGGACGAATAACGTCTCCCTGGTCAATGGCGTAGTCAGCGAAAAGGCTTTTGCTACCAAAAATTTTGGCACTATCGCCGTAAAGCTCTGTTCGCGCCTCTGCAAGACTTTCGTGAAGAACATAGCCACCACAACGATGGTGTTCCTCATGCATCATATGAGATATTTCTTCTAAATTACTCTCGTTAACTTTTAAGAGTGTGATCCCGTTACGACTTTCGTCGACACTGAATGATTTTGCGTTTAGGTGTTTATTTGCTGTTCCTACGGCATCACTATCGATAGTGATCCAACGATCCTTGGCGGTTGCTCCGGCGCTCGAAAGAAGTAGTATTAAAGCTAGGGTTAAAGATTGCATGGGCCCTCCATTGGCTAATAAAAAAATGATCATCATGATCTGGACTGGGTAAATTTGAACCTTGTATAGTTTAGCTTTAATCGAGACGTATTGAGTTTTTTAAGGTCTAATACTTTCTTACTCGGCAGGCAGGACTTGTCAAAAAGCTAACAGTTGGAAATAATTAAATTTAACTTTAAGCGTTAACATAGGAAGGCGAAAATGATTGAAACATGGCTCACTAAAACATTTTCTATCAAGTACCCCATAATACAAGCTCCCATGTTTTTAATCAGCGATACCAAAATGCTAATTGCTGCAGCGGATGCTGGAATAATGGGCTGTGCCCCGGCCCTTAACTGGCGCTCACCAGAGCTTTTTGAAAGCGCTTTAAAAGAGTTAAAAGCGGAATGCAAGGGGCCTTTTGGAATAAACCTGATTGTTAATAAATCAAACATCAAATTAAAGAGACAACTAGAACTCTGCGCAAAGTACAAGCCAGATTTCATAATCACTTCCTTGGGAAGTCCTGAAGAAACAATAAAAATCTGCAAGCCCGAAGGGATAAAGGTTTTCTGCGATGTGGTTGACCTGGCCTATGCTATTAAATGTGAAAAGCTCGGCGCCGACGCTGTGATTGCCGTCAATAGCGGGGCTGGCGGTCACGCAGGACCTCTTCCTCCTTCAATCCTAATCCCCATGATAAAAAAGAATTGTAAAATTCCTGTTATTTCGGCCGGTGGAGTAGGTACCGGAGCGGGATTATTATCGGTACTGGTAGTAGGTTCAGTTGGAGTTTCAATTGGCAGTCCTTTTATTGCTTCAAGTGAGGCACCAATCGGAGAGGGCTATAAGCAAGCTTGTGTCGAGTATGGCGCCAATGATATTGCGCTCACCACCAAGCTTTCGGGCACTCCCTGTACAGTCATTAAAACTCCCTATGTTAAAAAAATTGGAACTGAGCAAAATTTTGTAGAGGCCTATCTCAATAAAAATAAACAAGTTAAGAAATGGGTTAAAGGTCTGACCTTTTTAAAAGGCATGAAAATGCTAGAAAATGCCGCCTTCTCCTCCACTTATAAAACTGTCTGGTGTGCTGGTCCTTCAATCGAATTTGTTGATAAAATCAAGAGTACCAAAGAAATCGTGGACGACCTCATTTCTGAATATCAAGCCTGCTTCAATCAGCTAAACCAGCTCAAAGTGAAAGAAGTTCTTCACACAGAAGAAGCCAGGGTTTAACCTTTAGTTATGACACATTTGTGGCTTAGGGCCGAAACTAAAGAATTTGAAAAGAGATCCCCACTCACTCCGCAGGATTGCAAGATTTTGCAGCAAGCTGATTTTAAACTAACTGTAGAAGCTTCTTCGACTAGAATTTTTACTAATGATGAATTTTCTAGCGCAGGTTGCGAAATTGTAGAGGCCGGAAGTTGGCGAGCTGCTCCACAAAATGCCTTTATATTGGGGCTCAAAGAACTACCTGACGAAGACCTACCGATTATTCACCACCATATTTATTTTGCTCATGTCTATAAAGGGCAAGAAGGTGCCGAGCAATTACTTAATCGCTTTAAGCATGGTGGAGGAAGTCTTTTCGACCTTGAATATTTAAAAGACGACGAGGGTAGGAGAATTGCAGCTTTTGGACATTGGGCAGGATTTGTTGGGGCTGCATTAGCTGTAAAAGCGTTCTGTCATAAAATAAAATATCCCAACCAGCCCTTCCCTGCTTTATCTGCCTTTAATAATCAAAACAAGCTAATTGAATCGCTTCTAACAAATCTAAGTAATTCAGCTCGCAGACCATCGGTATTAATTATAGGAGCTTTGGGACGTTGTGGAAAAGGCGCGCTCGATGCGCTTGAGTTACTTAATCTAGAGGCCACCCAATGGGACTTACAAGAAACAAAAGATGGTGGTCCTTTTAAAGAAATTACAGAACACGATATATTTATTAACGCCGCCTTAATTAACCACAAAATTCCTCCCTTTATTACGCCTGAGTTATTAAACCAGGGTTCAAAGCTCTCGGTAATTTCTGATGTTAGCTGTGATCCAAATAGTGAACTCAACCCCATACCTCTATACCGCGAAGTTGGAGATTGGGAATCCCCTATGGTTACTACTCAATTTAAAAATAATGTGGAATCGCTACCGCTAGAAATTTTAGCGGTGGATAACTTACCCTCGGTATTGCCTCGTGAGAGTAGCCGTGACTTCTCTGGTCAATTAACCCCATTCTTATTGCAGCTAACTAGCGATAAGAATGCCCTCGACATGGTTTGGAAAAATTCTTTCTCTG
Organism: Halobacteriovoraceae bacterium; assembly: GCA_018646195.1. Classification (GTDB taxonomy): domain Bacteria; phylum Bdellovibrionota; class Bacteriovoracia; order Bacteriovoracales; family Bacteriovoracaceae; genus JABGVH01. Next base: position 9,106 of record JABGVH010000047.1, on the reverse strand, counting down.
AGTTTGAGAAAAATTTAAATTAAGCCGCCTCTTTTAAGCAATGCCTCAGGACTAGGTTCTTTTCCTCTAAAACGTTTGTAAAGAATCATCGGGTGTTCACTACCTCCACGCTCTAAAACATTTTCTCGAAACTTGTCAGCCACTTCTTTATTAAAGATGCCTTTTTCCTTAAAGAATTCAAAAGCATCAGCGTCTAACACCTCGGCCCATTTATAACTGTAATATCCAGAGGAATATCCCCCTTGGAAAATATGACTAAAGGAACAACTTATACTGTCTCCTTCCATCGCCGGATGAAGCTCAGTTTTTTTCATAATTTCTTTTTCATGTTTTTCAACGTCGGTAATCGAGGAGGGGTCTGCCGAGTGCCAAGACATATCGAGAAACCCGAGGCTTAGTTGCCTAACAGTATTCCGCCCTTCGTGAAAAGTTGCGCTGCTTTTTATCTTTTCAATCAATTCAGCAGGAATGCTTTCTCCGCTCTCAAAATGTTTCGCGAATAGATCGAGACATTCCTTTTCATAGGCCCAGTTTTCTAGAATCTGAGAGGGTAGTTCGACAAAATCCCAATAAACATTGGTGCCAGATGTGCCATGAAACTTACATTTTGATAACATTCCATGAAGTCCGTGACCAAATTCATGGAAAAGTGTTTGAACTTCCCCAAAATTTAAAAGAGAAGGTTTGCTTTCAGTTGGTTTTGAAAAATTGCAGACATTCATAACATGCGGGCGAACGTCTCCATTTTCACCTTGATGTTGTTCTCTAAAACAAGTCATCCAAGCGCCATTTCTCTTGCCTGCTCGTGGGAAGAAGTCAGCATAAAAAATTGCTACATGGCGACCTTCATTGTCTTGCACTTCATAAGTTTTAACATCGGGGTGATAAACTGCGATGTCAGTGCGCGGTTTAAAATTTAAACCGTATAATTTATTAGCAACGGTAAAAACGCCATCGATTACATTTTCCAACTTGAAATAAGGCTTTAAAATCTCATCATCAATTTCAAATTTTTCCTTCTTTAAAAGCCTGGCATAGAAGGCATAATCCCAAACCTGCAGGGTATCTTTAAAACCCTTCGCTTCAGCGTAAGTCTGTAAATCATCTATTTCTTTTTTTGCTATAGAAAAAGAACGATCGAGCAGGTCATCTAAAAATGCCATTACTTTTTCTGGTTTTTCGGCCATTCGCTCTTCCAAAACAAATGCCGAGTGTGAACTATATCCAAGGAGTACGGCTCTTTCATGCCGGAGAACTGCAATACTTTTTAGAGTTTCTTTATTATCGGACGAGTCGTTATGATTAGCGCGAGAGGCATAGGCCTTTATTAGCTCTTCTCTCAGCTCCCTGCGCTCTGAATACTTCATGAAGGGACCAAAGCTTGGGAAGTCGAGAGTAATCATCCAACCTTCACGGCCCTTCTCTTTTGCTGCAGCGGCAGCCGCTTCAATAGCAAATTCCGGTAACCCTATTAGGTCATCCTCGGCTTCTAATAATAATTCAAAGGCATTGGTTTCTTTAAGTACATGATCGCCAAAGTCGAGGCGTAGCTTAGATAGCTCTGTCTCGATCTCTTTAAATCGATCGCGGTCGGCGCCTTTTAAGAGGGCCCCATTCCTGACAAATCCACTATATTTATTTTCTAATAAAGTGGCTTCTTCTGGATCTAAATTCAGCGATCCTTTCTGATCGTAAACCACCTTAATTTTTTCAAATAGAACGGGATCCATGGTGACATCATTACTATAAGCGGTCAGCATGGGAGAGAATTCTTTCGCAATACTTTGCATTTCATCATTGGTTTCCGCAGAGTGAAGATTGTAAAAAACGGAACTGACTTTTTCAATCAATGAGCCTTTTGAGTCCAGGGCAGCGATCACATTATTAAAAGTTTCTTTTTCTGTATTAGTTTTGATTTCCACGATCTCCTCTCTGGCGACCTTAATGGCCTCCTCAAGGGCGGGTAGATAGTGTTCGTTTTTTATTTTATCAAATGGAACGGTCTCAAAAGGGGTATTCCATTTTTGAAGAAGTGGGTTTTGATTTGTCATTTTTTACTCCGATTCTCGGTAGGCTTTGAAAAGTGGTATCAGCAATATAAACCAAAGAAGAAGAAAGGTCATCAGCAAGAAATTTATGACTTGGGGCGCCTGCATGAAGATCAGGAAGAAAGAAATAAGTCCTTTTGAAAAACGGTACGTTATCATATCAACAAGGTATTTCGCTCCGTATTTCTGACCTTTTTCCAAGGGGAAATAAAGCAGCTCTTTGGCGGCTGCAAAAAGTGAATAATCCAGCCCTTTCATAAATAAGAAACAGCCCGCTACCGGGAGAATTCCTGTCCCCAAAAAGAAGCTGAAGACTAGTCCAAGCAAGTAAAGCAGAGGCATGCTGCGATGAACCGTCAGCAGTTTAAAGAATTTAAAGGCAATTGGGATGACCAGCAATTGGACAACTAGGCTAAGTCCATTGATCGCAGAATAGAGTTTCCCCAGAAAGTTAGTTTTGGACAGGGGATCAGTAAAAAGCTCGGTAAAGAGCAGGTTGAATTTAAAATTCATCAAGTTGATGCAAAATTGTGAGAGCATGACAATGGCTGCAATCAGCACAACGTATTTTTTAATTTTTGTTAAGGATTGCAGTGGGCGTTGATTGTTTTTTTCTGAGAGAAATCCCTTATTTCCCGAGAGGAAAAAGAAGAGTAATCCGCTTAAAAAAACAAATAATAGCCCAAGATAAAAAATCGCCTCTATTGAGTAGCTCTTAGTTAGAGAGCTAGTAAGAAGTCCTCCTAGCACCCCTCCAAGGCTCCCCACTGCTCCTAGTGGTCCGTATATAATTTTTGCAAGGCTTAGATTAATTGATGCGTTTAAAAAACCAAGAGACATATGCACTAAGAGGACTATATAAACTTCCTTCCATACATAGAGAAAATATGCCGCCCAGGTCTGGCCATTAGAAAAGGCGAAATTCAAAACCGTGAAACAAACCGTGCTGAATAAAACGGTGATTAGGTACAACCTATTTATTTTTAATTTTTGTTGAAAAAAATTATAGATACTAATCCCCAAAGCCAGAATCAAGATAGATAAAAGCCAAGCATGAGGCGATTTCTCAGCGCCGTAGGCATCTAGAAATACCGCAGTAGTGGTTGAGCGAATAAGAGGATAAGAAAAGAGCAGAAGAAACATAACAGCGGCGCAGACCCAGACTGACCTTTTGTCATCTGACTTAAGCTCTCTTAGCTGACTAAAAAATTCAAGTTTTGGCAATTTGCTACCTATCCTTCCATTTTTTCCCTCTATAGTATTAAAAAAGCTAAACAGGCTATACTAAGGGAGAATCTTCATCACGAAGGAAACTATGGACCAAAAAATTTGTCTTGTCATGCCCGTTTATAACGAGGCGGAATGCCTTAAGCGAGTCTTGAACGAGTGGTGCAATACTTTTAAATTTCTAAAAATTGACTACACCATCTTGGTCGCCAATGATGGCTCGAGTGATGGTACAGCAGAGATCTTAGATAAATTTGCTGCGGACAATTCCAATATAATCGCTTTCCACCAAAATAATTCGGGTCATGGAAAAAGCATAATGAATCTCTATCACCAGGCGATTCGCCAAGATGCTGATTGGATTATGCAAATTGATAGCGATGACCAGGTATCATCCTCAGAATTTAAAATCCTTTGGGATCGTCGAAATGATACCAATTTTATACTCGGCTACCGCCAGATACGAATGGATCCGACCCACCGAAAAATCATTTCCTGGAGTCTTCGGAGTTTCCTAAAAATCTTTTTTGGTGTGCCCATTGCAGACTCTAATATTCCTTTTCGATTAATGAATAAGAGTTTATTACACCAAATGTTGCCTCTTCTTCCTCCCGAGCTATTTGCTCCAAATATTTTCTTAGCAGTGCTGGCAGCTCGCCATGGCGAACAGTTATTGCATATTCCGGTCATGCATAAAAGACGGATAACTGGTCGAGTTAGCATCTTAGGACTCAATTTATTGAAGGCTTGCCTCAATAGCTTTAGCCAACTTTTAAGATTTCGAACAGAGCTACCTAATAAACTGGATATTCTAGAAAATGCCCCAAAAATGCAGGAGCTCCCCTTTGTCCCCGAAAAGCTCGCCAACTAAAAAAATCAAATGGCTTATTATAGGTGCTGGTCCTACTGGAATAGGAGCTGCCCACCGTCTCTCCAAATTATCAGAAAATGATTTTTTAGTGCTAGAAAAAAGCAACCAAATTGGGGGACTCGCCACAAGTTATCGCGATGATAAAGGATTTGTCTGGGATATTGGTGGTCATGTTCAATTTTCTCACTACGAATATTTTGACCAAGCGATGTTAGAAGCGCTTCCAAAAGAGCAATGGTACCACCATCAACGAGAATCATGGGTTTGGATCAAAGAGCGTTTTGTTCCCTATCCTTTCCAAAATAATATTCACCGTCTGGATCCCGCTGACTGCCAAAATTGCCTGCAAGGTCTTCGAGATAAAAATAAGAAGCGCGGCCCAGAGAATTTTAAAGAGTGGTTAAGTCAAAGCTTTGGTGAGGAGCTGTGTCGAATCTTCATGCACCCCTATAATTATAAAGTCTGGGCCTACTATCCAGAAGAACTGAGCTACTCCTGGATAGGTGAACGAGTGGCCGAGGTAGACCTAGAGAAGATAGAGCAAAATATAAAGCTATCCCGTGATGATGTCAGCTGGGGGCCAAATAGTACTTTTCAATTCCCAAAGTTGGGAGGCACAGGCGCTATTTGGCAAGGACTTGCCGATAAGATCGGACAAAACCAATTCCAACTACAGACCTGTGTTGAAAAAATAGATTCCCAAAAGAAACTCGCCTACACCGACTCTGGAGTGATTGAGTATCAACACCTGCTATCAACTATGCCTTTGGATCTTTTTTGCCAAAAAATTGAAGGACTACCCTCAACAACTATCGAGACGGCTAAAAAATTAAAGCACTCCTCTAGCCACATTTTTGGCATCGGACTAGAGGGAAAACTTCCGGCCCAACTAGAAGGAAAGTGTTGGATGTATTTTCCAGAAGAAAATTGCCCTTTTTACAGAGTCACTGTCTTTTCTCACTACAGCCCTCAAAATGTTCCTGGAGAGAATTACTTCTCATTAATGGCGGAAGTCAGTGAGTCGCCACAGAAGCCGGTAGATAAGCAAAAACTTATGGATCAGGTAATTGAGGGATTACAAAAAACCAAGCTTATTGACCTTAAAAAACAGCAAATTGTTTCCAAGTGGCAATTCCATGCGGCTTACGGATACCCTACCCCCTCGCTGGAGCGAGACCAAATCTTAAATTCAGTGCAACCTGAACTTGAAAAGAGACAGCTATTCTCAAGAGGTCGTTTTGGCGCCTGGAAATATGAAGTCTCAAATCAGGATCATTCTTTTATGCAAGGGGTGGAATGGGTGGACCAAATGGTTCATAATAAGAAAGAAAAAACTTATTATGGAATCGACTAAAACTTACTTTAATCGCCAGCAAAATTGGATTTATCTTATCTTGATTTTTGCTGGTTTACTTTTGCGTTGGATTAATTTAGACCAACGCCCTCTTCACCATGATGAATCCTTGCATGGTATCTATGGCCTTTATTTCTACGACAATCCCGCTACCGGGTTTTACAAATACAACCCCCTACTGCATGGCCCTTTCCTCTATCATCTTCTGCCATTCTCCTACGAGTTATTGGGAGTTTCGAAATTTGCAATGCGTTTCCCAATGGCATTTATTGGAAGCGCGATGCTCTTTATCCCTTGGATTTACCGTAGATACTTTAATCCAAAGACAGCACTTATACTGACGGCTGCCATCGCTCTCTCGCCTACTCTTATCTATTGGTCCCGTTTTGTACGCCACGATTTTTTAGTACTGAGTTGTTGGCTGGCAATGCTTTTTGCAATTACACATTTAAAAGGAGGCTGGAGAAACTTTGTTTTCATTAGTTTTTTCTCTCTACAATTCACGATCAAAGAAAATTCCTATATTACTTTTGGATTACTTTTAGCCTACCTCTTCTATGAAGCAACTATTTTAAAAATTGTCGATAAGTACCAAGAATCGTACTTGAGTGGCAGTCTGTTACATATAAAAAGAAGTGGCTTAATAATTCTTTTTTCTCTTTTATCAGGGGTCATAATTTATTGCTATTTTTACTCGGCAGGATTTCAATACCTACAGGGAATACTAGACGGCCTCTATCGTAAAAGTTTGGTTTACTGGGCGGATCAGCACAGTAAATCCCGCATCCCCGGTCCCTTCATCTATCAATTCATGATTTTGAGTTGGTATCAGGCGCCCTTTATATTGCTACTTCTCTATCAAACTTTTAATTTTTATGTAGCTAAGAGTTGGAGCTGGAAATGGCCTGCACTTCTAGCGCTGACGGTAGCGATTTGTCTACGTATAGCTCCATCTACAGGGCTTATTGAGGCCTTTAAATGGCAATTCAGTATGGACCACTACCTCTTCCTCTTTTTACTCTTACAGGGAATAGTGGTGACCACCTGGCATATTTTGAAGCGAGAAAAAGTCTTAGCATTTTTCTGCTATGGCTTCTTTTCTTGTTTCTTCACCTATAGCTATGTCGGGGAAAAAGTCCCTTGGTTGGCCTTGTATCCCTTTGTAATGGGTCTTATCTACTTCGCTCTCTATTTCGATAAAAATATTTTTGTCCATCGAAGACGGCAAAAGTATTTCACGGTAGCTCTTTTGGCCTTCTGTCTTTGGAGTCTTAGAATTTCTCTTATTACAAATTATTCTCGCGCTGGCAAGGCCTCTGAATACCTGGCGCAAGTTCACACTTCTAAGGAATACGAAGAAATCGCAAAGAAAATAGTGACTGAGCTAGATGCCCCTCACCGCGGAATCAAGCCAACCATATTGAATTATCGTGAAAATAATTGGCCACTTTCCTGGTACCTTTATGGAAGACCAGAATATGTCTACCTGGTTAAAAATCACGACCCCGCTAGTTTTGATTATATTTTTGATCAACCCTATGACCCTGCTCTCCATCGCGAGCTCTCAAAGACCCATCGTAAAATATTAATCGATCTTAGAGAATGGTGGGTTCCCGATCTAGACCAAATGACCTTATTAAATTTCACCAAGTATGCATTGACACATAATCCCTGGAACCCAATTGGCTTTAAAAAAGTTGCGCTTTTTATTAAGAAGTCTCGCTCTAACGAACTACAGTTAAAAAATAAGAAAAATTAAGAGCACTTTTCACGCGTTTAATTTCGGCCCCCGCAGGAAGCCCCAAAGAGTGACTCTGATCTTTTAAATTTTGCACCATATTTCCGATATTAATTGGATTGCCAAGGCCGGCACCAACAGAACTAGAAATTGATTGGCCATTAGCAGGAGACTTAATTGAAACAGTTATCTGAAAGTTTCGAGTGCCTCTAGGAGAGCATAGAAGTTCCACCCTTTCCCCTTCAACATCAAGATGGCCTGGCATTCCTGCTCCTAAAAGCATTTGGGTTCGCAGAACTCCGCTTTTTTTGGATTCGTCATGTCGCATAAATGACTTATGTGCCAGCTTGGCCTGACTCTGCTTTAAGCTACTGTCACCATGGCGAGCAATCTCTATCAAACAATTGCGAGTTACTGCTGGCCTATTGTTGCTAGCAATACTGCCACCTGTTGCACCGTCGTAGACGCGAGTCAGAGTGACTCTCTGTCGCAGGTAGCGCTCAATCAGGTCCTTTCGCATGGGACTTAGCTTAACTTCAAGGCAATTGAGGGCCTCTCTTTTATAGACCCGGTCTTTCTTGAGTAGTAGGGGACGAATCGTCGCTTTCGCCTTATCCAGTGAAACTCCAGCCTTAAAACAAAAGCCTCTTAGCTCATCAGAGGAATAAGTCAGTGAGGAAAAAGTGCAAATAATTAAGTAGAGGAGAATTTTGTATTTCTTCATAGAAAGAAGAATACCATGATTCTATTTATGCAGGGGAGAATCACCGGTTTGCTGATCAACGAACTCTGTAACTGACTCAAAACGGCACAAATCGAGGGTCGTTTTAAAATTAAAATGGCCAGGAATATTCTCTTTTTCCATTTGCTCGCAAGAGCAAGAAAGGTCTTTCATAAAAGCAAAGAATTTCTGACCTGTCTCTGGGCTCATAAGATGCTCCATCAGACAGGAATCACGGGACGCGATCTCCTCCGAAACACCTACAAAGTCCCTCAAAAAATAAAACAAAAGAGTCCGTGAAGAGAGAATACGGTGGACTTCATCGTGTCCCCTGTCGGTTAAAACCAGGAATTTACACTCGTCTTCCTCTTTCACTAAATCGCGCTTTTTAAGATTATTGATAGCGGTAGAGACACTGCCTTTTGTCAGCTCCAGGTCTTTAGCAATATCAGTAACCCGTGCAAAACCCCTACCTTCCTTCAGTTTATGGATAGTGAGCAGGTAATGAACCATAGAGTGAGAGAGTTCAGAATCAGTGGTCATAGAGGATTTTTTGGCTTTCGGCATGGTCAATATTTAACGCCATTTGTTTGGGCCGTCAAACGTCAACTTTTTGTGCTAGTCCAAGCCCCTTAATTTCTACACACTAAACCCATAAATGACTGAAATTACAAGGATAAAAGAAAGGTCTTTTTTTCTCCCTCGGGCTGTTTGCAGCGGCGTGGTAAAATACTAAAAAGACGTGACTGAGGTTAGATATGAAAAAGGCTAAAATATCAATATTTTTTGTTTTATTGCTGGCGACTGCAAGTGCCTGGTCTCAAACAGGTTTTGAGACCCAGACTAATGGACAAGCACCGACACCTACCGCCCAGGCGATAATCGATCAAATCCAAACCCCTTCTCAGGCACAGGTCAACGGATTAAATGGCCCCCAAGGCCAGACACTTAGCGGACAGGAGGCGACAAACGCCGCCAATCGCGCCGCCGCTATTCGCTCAAACGACCCTTCTTTGCAAACCCAAGATTACTTTAAAACAGGTAATGCCATTGGTATCCAAAGAGGTGGCATGGCCAATGACACTAGTAATTTAACAGACCAGGATCGCCATCTTTCTGAGACCTTTATACATAATGGAAAAGTTCA
>JABGVH010000181.1 GCA_018646195.1 Halobacteriovoraceae bacterium | reverse complement strand
TGGAATTTTAATGGTGAATTTTGGGCCGACGAATTAGGTGATTATGTATTTTCCCTTAAATCCAAGTGTGACAAAACATGAAAATTAGTAAGTTTTACTTATTCCTTTCTATTTTGCTGCTCTTTCCATTGGAAAGTTTTTCTCAAAATGATCGTCGGAATCAATTGATCTCGGTAATAAATGAGGAATTAAATGAAGTTTCAAGACTGAATAAACAAACCGGAAGTCGTAACCCACGTCTTTTGTTACGAATGGCCGAGCTATTGCTAGAAAAAGCTAGGATTATTAAGGATTCGGAAAATAGTAAATTTCTTGGCCTAAGCGCAAAGAAACGCCGGAGGGCAAACAAGAAAAAGTACTTTCGAAAATCACGTAAGTTTTTTGTTCAGGCGCAGAAAGCCTGTTATTATATTTTAAAACGTTTCCCTAAATTTCGCAGTAAAGGGGATGTCTATTATATCCTGGCCTATAACGCCAAAGAATTTCAACAACCAGGCCGAGCTGAGAAGTTTTTTGTAAGGGCGTTGAAGCACGCAGCTAAAAAATCTAGAACCAGTTATCGTGCTCGCTTGGCGTTAGCCGAAATATTCTACAATAAAAGGGAGTATGCCAAGGCCATTCCTTTGTATCAGAAAGCACTCACAAAACGAGATAATAAGTGGTGGACTAAAGATGCTTACAATTTAGCCTGGTGCTATTTTCGTACCAAAAAGAAACGGCGGGCGATCGGAATTATGCGTGATATTTATCGCCTTAGTAAAGGTGGAAAGTTCATTGATATGAGTTTCGCGGTCGAAAGGGACTTGGCATTTTTCTATACCGATTCGGGTAATATGTCTGAGGCCGTCAAGTTTTACAGAAGTATTGGAAAAGATATCGCAAAGAACCTTTTGAAAGTAGCAAAATTTTTACAGCAGAAAGGTAAGTATTCGATGTCGGAAAAGGCCCTTACGGAGGCATTAAAATATAAAACGGATGAGAGAAGCGAGATCGACATACAGGTTTCGTTGCTTGTTCTTTATGAGCGATTTGGAAAAATTCGCAGCCACCTAAAAGTGTCAAAAACTCTTTTCTCCAAGTTTAAGGCCGGTAGCCTAGACGATTCAGATAAGGCAATCTTAATTTTTCACGTTAAAAAAATGTCAGCCACCCTTCAAGGGCAGGTTGTAAGTAAGCGTTATAGAACCCAGAAACGCCTAAGACAGAGAAAGGCCAAGCGGGCAGTGGCCTACTTTAAAATATTGGCAGAAGTGGAGCCTTCAACCAGGCACCTCTCTTATTTTCATGCTGCCGAAACATTTTATTCGATTAATTTTTTCGAGTCAGCAATTCCCCTTTATGAAACAGCCTCCCAAAAGGCCAAGGAAACAGGTGATATTAAGATTTTTAATCTAGCGACAGATGGAATTTTAGCCGCCATTAGTGGGAGAGGGGTAAAAGCGTCAACCAAAGAGAAGTATCTGATACCAGCTTATGAAAGTTATTTGGAGAAAAATCCAAATTCAGCCAAGAGTTCAAAAATTTATCAAAGATTGTTTTCTGTTTATTTTGATAAGAAAAACTTACCAAAGGCTGAGGCAATATTGCTCACCTTTAGAGATAAGTACCCAAAGAATCTTAAAGTCCATGAGGCCATGCTTGGAAAGATAATGGATCACTATAAGAAAAATAATAATAGAGACGGAATTAAAATTTGGATTAATAGAATTAATAATGGTGAGATAAAGGTTAGCGAGAAGTATTCAAGGAAAATTAAAAGGCTATTGCTTTCAATTCAATTTGAGAATGTAGAGAAAGCAAATGCTAAAGGTGATAAGAAACGCGCTCTCAAACTTTATTTAGAAATTTACAAAGACCGCGAGAGTACTAAAGATGCTCGAAAAAATGCATCTTATAATATTGCAGTTCTATTTCATGAGTTAGGTCAAATTGAAAAATCTTACGGGTGGGCGCAACGCTCCCTGGGATTAATGAGTCCAGTCGATGTTCAAAAATTTCAAACAGCTTTTCTAACCGTCGCCGCTGAGCTTTTTAATAAGCGTATGTTTAAGGAATCAGCCGAGATTTATCACAGGTCATTTGAGAAACTCTGCTCTAGGAAGACCAGAAATAAAAAAATACTTTTTAAAAATGCAATTATTATTTACTTGGCAGAAGCCGAAATTGATAAAGCGAGCAAGGTTTTGGGTGCCAGTTATAAATGTAACTTAGCAAAAAAAGTTCTTATCGAGGCAGAATTTGACCTTCTCAATGCAATGATTACTCAAAAAAATTGGGACACTATACCGGGTAGAATAAGTAAATTGGAGAAAGACCTTAAAATTCAGGCCCAGTTAATAGAACCTCTGTATAAATTATCAATCGCCTATAGAGATTCTGGAAAATTAGACAAGCAAATTAAAATGAATAAAAAAATCCTGAATTACTATAAGAGTTTGAAACGAAAGAAAGTAAAAATACCTCTAGCAGCTCTCGATATCGTTGCTGGGCTAAAGTTAATGCGTCTGGATGCAGATTTTTCGAAAATATCTAAAATTAAACTTTCTTTTCCAGAGGCCAGGTATAATTCTAGATTAAAGAAAAAATTTGCTCAGCTAGACAGTATTACGACAAAAGCAGTGGCCGTACTAGAAATAGGATCGGGACGAGGGATAGTTAAAGCCTATCGTTATCTAATTTCATCCTACCGAGGACTGGTTAAAGAAATTCGCGAATTTGTTCCTGCTAAAAAACCCGAAGCCTATGTGAAGTCTTTTCGAAAGACTATGAAAAGCATCACTAGACCAATTTTAAAAAAGGCCAATGAATTTAATAGAGAGGCCTTAAGACATATCAGGAGTAATAAGATTCTTAGTCCGGATAATGTCTACTTTCTTTCTAATCGTGCCTTACCGCTTGATATTCAATACAGCTACTATCAGGATGGATTAATTATGGATAAGGGAGGCAAGAAATGAATAAATTGACCGCTCTTATCTTATTGGCGCTGCTTATTTCGGCCTGTGGTACCGCTAAAAAAAATATCGAATCGGTAAGTGAGTTAGATAAAATTAAAAATTCGGACTTTAACCCTAAGAAACAAATCGCCTATAATTCACGACAGGATTTTTATCCAAGCGTGGTTGGACTGACTACAGAATCGATCGCCCGATTGGGAAGTTCAAGACTTTTAGCCTATTCAAATGGAAGCGATAGTATTAGTAAAATTGCCAGCTATTGTTACCAACGGAATTTTAATGCTGCTTTTGAGATAGTTGATGCCGCTTATCCTACTCACAAAAAAAATCCAGCTTTCTGGAATCAGGTAGGGACTTGTTTTTTCCTACAGGGTTTAACTAAGAAAGCTCTACTCTATTATAATAAATCTCGTGATCTCAATTCAAGATACGCCCCCCCTCTTAATAATTTGGGTGTTATATACCTTCTCGAAGATAAAGAGCAAAAGGCACTCTTGGCCTTTCAGAAAGCTGCAAAGGTCAAAAGATCTGGGCTAATCCCACAATTTAATATTGCACAAATATATCTCAAGTATGGTTTTTATAGAGATAGCGAAAAGATTTTTGGAAAAATTTATCGTAAAGAACCAAGTGACGTGGATGTAATTAATGGTCTAGCGACCTGTAAGTTGATGCGAGGTAATTCAAAATTGGCCTTAGGGTTTTACCGTAAATTGGCCAAAGAAAATTACCAAAGACCGGATATCGGTCTCAATTATAGTGTCGCCTTACGGATGAACGGCGAAAACGAAAAGGCCAAGCAGGTCTTTGAACAAGTTGATGACAGCAAGCTTGGTAAGTTAAAACCCTACTTTTTTAGGGTGAAAGAATACGTAGCCAAGTAGCTAGAAATAGGGCTTTTTTTCTTAAATTAGAGAAAAATCCTAAGGAAAACGGGTGTCCCTCGTTATTCTAGAAGAGGTATTGAATGAAGATATTGGCGATTTTTTTACTTATTTCGACTTCTGTAATGGCACAGTCCGGTCAGAGAATAGATAAGAAAAATAGAATTATATATAAATATAAGAAGTATCAGAAATTTGATTTTGAAGACCTTGTTATACAGGGAGAGACGGGTTCACCGGGAGATATTTCGGTAGATCCGAGGAAGAATTTTGACTTCAAAAATAAATTACCATACCGCAGGAATTTCAATGCCGAGATTAGAAAAGGAATTGAGCGGATCAGGTAATAGGAGGATTTAGTGGAAACCACTAAAGGTAGGAATAATGCACCTTTTGAGCTTCTCCCTTCCGGGAGTAAGCAGGGATTAAAGGGTTCAGTTATCCTTAAAAAGAGAATCTTGATTGGTCGCTCTCAGACCTGCGACTTGGTGATTAATCATCCTGACGTCACGGCCATTCATGCAATTTTAGAAGTCGATGAAAATGGTGCAAAAATATTTGATATGAAAAGTACCAATGGTACTTATGTGGATGGAAAGAAAGTTCTTTCAACTGAAATCAAGCCCGGCACTACCATTAAGTTTGGAAGCCAAGAATTTATTTTCAAGGAGTTTAATAAAGCTGAAATTGCAGAAGCACCTCTCGATTTATTAAATGATTCGCTCCCTCCAATTATAGAAAGTGAAAAATCTCTACCGAAAAGTGGACCTGGGACCGATGCCGAGAAAGAACTCTTAGTTCCTCAAGTGATCTATCCTCTAACAAAAGATCCAAAAGCAGAGTTTAGTGAATATATTTTTGAGGACGCAGATGTACTTTTTCCGATTTTTAAATATCGCGTCGACAGCAATTCAGTTGAAATTATTGTCCTCTATAAAGATACGATATATTCCGTCGATTACCTACCACTCAAAAATGGCATCTACAAATTGGTGGGGATTAATCCCGGCTCTAAAGATATTGAATACGCTTACTTAGGAAAAGATGAGCGAGTGCCTTTCGTAGAGATAAAAAATAAGAAAGTAAAAGTACATCCACTGAATGGCTATGATCTACTGTCACTTAGTAAACACGAAGTTTCTGATACTAGTAGCGGAAGCCTGGACCTAGGCAATGAGGATGTGCTTAGATTTGGGATGCAGGATATTCAGATTTTTGTAAGACAAACTGAAAGTCCTCCCAAGGTAGATAGTGCCCCAATTCTTAGACGCGATAGAGAATTTTGGAAATATATTATCGTGATGCTTATCTTGGCGACTTCGTTTTTACTTGCAGTGCACTTCACGGAAGTTGATGAGGAAATAGAAAAAGAAAAAGTCCCCGAGAGAATTGCGTCAATCCTCTATAAGATAAGACCGGTGCCAAAACCAGTAGTAAAGAAAAAGCCCACTACCCCCAAAAAATACGCAAAGATTAAAAAGGATCTTGTAACTTCGAATAATATTACAAAGGTTTCGACTAAAAGTCGGTCGGTCTCTCCTAAAGATATTAAGAAGAAAAATTCCACTCCAAAAGAAGGAGACCGCAAGGCCCGGAAAATGGGAAAGGTAAAGGTTACCAAGGCCAATAAGGGGCCTAATGACCGGCGTACTAATATTGTCCGGGCGAAGAGCAGAAAGAAGGCGGCAGGTAAGCGCTATTCTCAGAGAACTGTCCGTAAAAGGGCGGTTCGAAATAATAAAAATAAGGGACGGGTACAGGCCTTTAAAAGTTTTGATTTTAAGCAAACCCTAAGCAGTCTTCTTACCCGCGGTGGCAAAACCAAAAAATTAAAAGCAGCTGATGTCGACTCCAGCGACCTTGGAACCAAGAGCATGGATTCAGGTACTCGGGGGGCGACCCTTAAACGCTCCAATGTTAAAGACAATGTCGGTAATCTATTTGGCGATTCAAATGGTGTACTCGATAGCAGCAAGGGAATACCAGGAGTTTCAGGTAAGAAAAGTATCTATACCGCCGGGCTTCCTTGGAAGACCCTGATTATTGGGGGCATGGATCCCAATACTATTAGAAAGATATTAATTGATCATATCCCGCAATTTCACTCCTGCTATCAAAAGGAGCTGGAGGCGGATCGCAGTAAGGCCGTCTCCGGAATCGTGCGTTTGAATTTTCTAATTGGCGCCTCAGGGCATGTCACTAAGGCCGGTATTGATTCTCGTTCTGATATTCCGGCCGAGGTTAAGAGCTGTGTGATTAATGTCCTCAAAGGCATTCCA
Source organism: Halobacteriovoraceae bacterium (assembly GCA_018646195.1). Classification (GTDB taxonomy): domain Bacteria; phylum Bdellovibrionota; class Bacteriovoracia; order Bacteriovoracales; family Bacteriovoracaceae; genus JABGVH01. Next base: position 23,331 of record JABGVH010000181.1, on the reverse strand, counting down.
TTTCCAGCACCTCTAGCTGGAGGAGTGGTAGAAGTGAATCAACCAATGAATTTTTACCCTCGCCGTAAATAGCCCAAAAAACGGGGCAAAAAGGGTTAATTTTCACAATTCCAACAAGTTATAAGCCACCGAAATAAGGTCGAAAAACACTTATTTCGGGCTTTTTCCATCCTCCCTTATAATGAGGGGGAGGAAACTATGGCAAGAATACTGACTAAGGCAATAGCCCCGACCCAAATCTTATTGGTGGTGTTATTTTTTATCCTGGGAATCGGAGAATTCTTAGATGGTATCTATGACGTAGGGGACTTTGCGGTGCCCTTCTTAATGCTACTTGCACTTAATAATATCTACTTAACTAACTTCAAAGAAAACCAACCTGTAATTTCTGAGCTTCCGGTTCAGAAGAGGTCGCCGCAGCAACGCGGATTTCGAATACTGATTAATGGCCTCTTTTTCACCCTCTTGTTTAGCCCTTTCTTGTTTGAGTTATTGGAGCTGAAACAATTCCTTAGGGAGGGTATTTTTCAAGTAGCTTTTATAATTTGGTCAGGAGCTTTTCTTGGAATTTCAATCGTCAATTTTAAGAAGTCGTTAGGATTCGCGAGATTTGTCTATTGTAATATTGCATTTGCGATGCTGATTACAAGTCTTGTAATGATTTAATTCTCTTCACCCAATACTATAAATTTATAGCGCTTAAATCCCGCTTCAGCAGAAGTGTAGAGCAATTGTTTTATGCGATTGTACTTTAGGCTGCGATCTAGAATAAAGTTGATAGTTCCTGAAAAGCCTTGCGCATTTGGGGAAGATTTTTGAATTCTCTTAATCATTTTTTGTTTTTTAATCAGCTCATTATAGAGGGGGTGAATCCGTCTGCCACTTTGATCTAGGTAGAGTCGAGGACCGGTAGTGGCAAAATTAATAACTTCTTTATCATCGACCCATAAGGTATCTCTAGAAACTTGAACGATGACTCCTGAAGTGTTTACTTGAGTGGACTCTGATTTGGGGAGCACGATGCCTTTTGGAACATTGAGAACTAATCCAGAAGAATTATATGACTTCAAAAGAAAAACTAGCATGATGACTAAGATATCGAGCAAGGAAGTAATGTCGAGATCTATTACAGATCTCTTCTTTCTTTTTCCCCTATGGCGTATAGATCGATTTAATCTCATATTCTAATCTTTCCTATCCTTGAATATTTCCAAATATAATATTTGTAAAAAGTTCTTTAATCTTAGTGTCAAAATCCTCACCTTTTTTGCGAATCCAGATGGCCTCATCTGTAGGACGCATGGTTCTTACGGCATCCATAATCGCCACTAGGTCGATATAGCTAACATCATCGGTTGGTTCAAAGACGATTGTTTTTTCTTTGGTAAAACTTTTTTTAAAGACAATTAGTCTATTGTGAAGTCCTTCAACATTATGTTCGCCGTTCCCAAGTTTCGGAAAACGCCGAACTAGACGACTGGGAACTCCCCGGTATAAATGAATTCCTTTCTTGTCGATATTAATCGCCAAGGCAAGGGGCTTCCTTCTTGTTTTAGGAGGAGCCGTGCTCGAAATTATAGGAACTTCCGAAGGGATTTCAAAAATCTTGATGAAATTAGCCGACATTAGTAGAAAGAAAATAAAAATGAAGACCGCATCGAGGATGGGTATTAAATTTAATCTGGGAAAAGTTTTTTTAACTCTTCTTCTACTGGGAACGCGATACATCTATTCGCCCTTTTCTCTCTTAGTACCAAGAAGATCGAGCAATTTTACTGAGAATTCGTCAATCTCATTGATGATTTTCTCAGACTTGCTGGATAAAAAAGTGTGCAGAATCATAATTGTAATGGCAGCTAAAAGACCTAGGAAAGTCGTATTCATGGCCTTTGAAATTCCAGAGGCCAGTAATTCAGCTTTCTGAGCCGGGTCGGCAGCAGCTACCGCTGTAAAGGATTGGATTAATCCTTGTATGGTTCCAAGAAGTCCAAAGAGAGTTGAAATATTGGCAATTAATTGTAGGTAATTTAAACGAAGCTCTATTTTTGGAATAACTTCCAACGCTGTAGCATCAATGGCATTTTGAACTTGATCAGGAGATTGTGCCGATCTCTTTAGGCCACTTTTTAGTACCTTCGGAAGTGCCGCTCCCGATCCAGAGCAAACTCTTATCGCTCCTTGAATATCATTCGATAAAATATAGCGCTGAAGCTCATTCATAAATGAAGAGCCATCCACATCAAATTTAAACGAAAGTTTAGTAAATCGTTCTAAGCTGATGGCAATTCCCACTGCCCAGATTATGACGATAACCCACATGAAAACTCCACCACTTTGAATGAAGTGAACGAGACCATTGATATGATTTAGTAGATTGCCTTCCATGAGCTTTTATCTCCCTCTTGATCGCCAAAGAGGCGAACCATTTTTAAAGAACTTATAGTTCTATTGTAATGCAAAAAAGCATCTAAGGGGTTAATTTTGTGAATGAAGGAACAATTTTCCGAGAGGTCTCGGGATCAAGAATAGTTGTTTGGAAAGAGGCTTCGCTCGATACCTTCAATAAAAATATGGATCAATTTAATATGCATTTCTTGGATTCGATCAGAGACTTCTGCAGGAATAATAATTGGGTAATCTACTATGTCTTTTAGTTGACCACCATCCTTTCCTAATAATCCAATAACTTTCATCTCGCGATCTTTAGCACTCTTAACCGCATTGATTACATTCTGTGAGTTACCGCTAGTGGAGATCGCCAAGAGACAGTCACCCTTTTTTCCAAAGGCTTCGACGCCTCTTGAAAAAATATTTTCATAGCCATAATCGTTAGCAGTACAAGTAATATGTCCTGGATCGCTAATGGCCATTGCCGGAAGGGCCCGGCGCTCTTTTCGAAACTTACCTGTTAATTCTTCAGCGAAGTGCATAGCATCGCAAATGGATCCACCATTTCCGCAGCTGAGAATCATGCCACCAGCATTATAGGTATCGATAAAAGCCTGAGTGGAGCTCTCGACTAATTGGATTTGTTCAGGGTTACTCAAAAATTCCGAAAGAACTTTTGAGCATTCCTGAAGTGAATTTAGAATTGTTTGGGTCATTCCGAGTGGCTTATGCCAATTCTTGGAGAGTTTTCTTAATCTCTTCTTTTGGTTGAATACCGACGAGAGTTTTTGCAGCCTCTCCATCTTTAAAGAAGATCATAGTAGGTATTCCACGGATGCCATATTTCTGGGCCAAGTCGCCATCTTCATCGACATTAACTTTGACGATAACAGCGTCGTCGCCTAACTCAGTAGCGACTTCGTCAAGAACTGGTCCGAGGGTACGGCAAGGTCCACACCATTCGGCCCAAAAGTCTACCAAGACGGGCTTATCTGATTTGAGTACTTTGTTTTCAAATTCTGCGGTGTTTGTCTTTTCAACAACAGACATAATAACTCCTTAGCTATTCCAAACCTGAGGGCTATAAATATAACATATTAAAAGAATAGTCCATAGGTCTTAGCGGCCTTTGCAGCGCACCCTCTTTAGCAAAAAATGCCCTGTGTATCGTTAGATATCAATGAGATAGTATGGTTTTAGAATGAAAAGAAAATATTTTTTAAATAAGGCCTTTAGAGTAGCTAAGCTGTCGCGTCTGATCGCTAAGAGCATAGACCTCTTTATTGTGCTGATTCTCTCAGTATTCTTTTACCCCGTGGGCATTATTCTCTCGGTAATTTTTATCGCCATTGCAGACTCCCTACAAGACGGCCAATCGGTAGGAAAAAAGTTTATGGGATTTGCCGTCATTTCACTTGAGGATGGAAAGCCCTGCACTATAAAGCAATCAACGATACGCAACCTACCCATTTTGGTGCCATTGGTCTTAGCGATTATTCCATTTTGGGGCTGGGTACTGTCGGTAGTAGTGGGAATTCCGTTGATCGGAATAGAAGTTTATCTCTTAATGAAACTTGATTCTGGCCATCGCTGGGGAGACGTTATGGCGGATACTTCGGTAATGGCCAATGATGGGACACCCGCCCAAATAAAAAAACGCAAGTCTAGTTGGTTTGAAGAGGGTTCTCAAGCGAGTCCCTAAGTGGTACAAGGAATCCTCTGGAGATTCCTATGTCAAAACGCCTTATCGTCATCGATGTCAGCAATTACATTTTTCGTGCCTTTTACGCTATTCGAGTTTTACATTCTCCCGATGGAACACCAGTCAATGCGGTTCATGGAGTACTGGGAATGTTTCTCAAGCTATTTTCTGAATACCGACCTACCCATGTTTTCTTGGCCAAGGATACCAGCGGAGGGACTTTTAGAAATGATCTTTACAGCGAATACAAGGCCAATCGTAGCGCACCTCCCGAAGACTTAATCCCGCAATTTGATTTAATAAAGCAATTGACTGAAAAAATGGGGTTGGTTCATACAGAGCATCAGAACTTTGAGGCCGACGATATTATAGGCAGTGCTGTCACCCAGTGGAAGAACGATTTTGATGAAATCTTTATCGCCTCTGGAGATAAGGATTTAATGCAATTTGTAGAGGGTAATGTAAAAGTTCTCGATACCATGAAAGATAAAATTTACGATGGGGAGGGTGTCTTTGAAAAAATGGGAGTTCGCCCCGATCAGATTGTCGACTATCTCTCAATGGTAGGTGATGCCTCCGACAATATTCCAGGAATGAAAGGTATTGGTGCCAAGGGCGCCGCAAAACTTTTAGCAGAACACCAGACCCTCGAAAAATGTATTGAGGAGAGTGGATCCTTTACCGGCAAGAAATTAACCAATGCTTTTGGGAATCATGTAGAAGACGCCTTGATGTCTAAAAAATTAGTTGAGATCGTTACTGATATTGATTTAGGTCATAAATTTGAAGATACCGCCTACACTTTTTATCCTAGTGACGAATTAATTAATTGGCTTAAGGGACTAGGTTTTAAGTCCGCAATTACAAAATTAGAAGGTCTTCGCAAAGGTGTTCACGAGGCAGAGATGGCCGATGAGGGGCAATTTACCAACCTAAGTAGCGAAAGTGTAAGCCTTAAAATTGATAAATTCTTAGTCGGGAAAGATGTCTCTTTCTCCGATTTATTAAAAAAGATCGAAGGCTCTAGTGCCTTATCGATGTATACCGAATACTCAGGCATGGATATCTATGACCGCGAATTGATTTCTGCCACATTGAGCTTTGATGGCAAAGAAATTTTCCATCTGGTATTTGGGGAGCAGGACGGTAGCCTTCCGGAAAAAGAAAAAAATGAATTCTTGTCAGCAACTTGGGGTAATGAAGATATAGAAATTTGTTCTGATCATAGTAAAAGAGACTTTCGCCACGCGCTGATTAAAGAAATTCCTTTCGCTGCTCAGAATTTCGATATCACACAAGTACATTATATCCTGCATACTGAATCCCGGCACTCCTTAGAAAATATTGTCGATGAACAGATGGGTCATCAGCTAAGTGTTCTTTCAAAAAAAGAAATGGAGACTTTTTTTGAGGTAATGAACACTGATGAAGCAATTAGTTACGCAGGAGAACGAGCGGCTGCTATTTACCTCTTGGCCGAAAGATTTAAAAGTGATTTAAAAGAAAAGAAGTTAGATAAGATTTATTATGAAATGGACGATCTACTTATTCCTATTTTGGCCAGCATGGAGAAAATCGGAATTAACTTAAATCCAGGTTATCTTAAAGAATTAGAATTTACTCTCTCTAAAAAACTCGAAAAAATCGAAGTCGAAGTAAAAGAGCAAGTAGAAGGTGAGATAAATCTCAATTCACCAAAGCAGGTAGGAAAACTGCTTTTTGAAGACCTAGGACTTCCGGTTATTAAGAAGACAAAAACTGGTTTCTCAACTGATAGTGAAGTTTTAGAAGAGCTAACTGAGAGAGGACTTTCTCCAATCCCTGCCTTGATTTTACAATACCGTGAGCTTGGAAAGATTCTTTCAACTTATGTAAAAGCACTGCCGTTACTTGTTAATTCAAAGACAAAGCGTATTCACACTCATTTTAATCAGCATGTGGCGGCAACTGGCCGTCTCTCATCAGTTAACCCCAATCTGCAAAATATTCCGATCAGAAGCGAGACTGGGCGCTTAGTCCGCAAAGCATTTATGGCCAACCCTGGTCAAATTTTACTGGCTGCTGATTATTCGCAAGTAGAACTTAGAATATTGGCACATATGTCCGGTGATGAAACGATGGTTAATGCTTTTAATCAGGGACAAGATATCCATGCCCAAACGGCTTCTGAAATTATGGGCATTGCTATAGAAGATGTAACCTCTAACGAACGTTCAAAGGCCAAGGCAGTTAACTTTGGTTTAATGTATGGACAGTCTTCTTTTGGATTAGCAAAAACTCTTAAAATTTCCCGTAAAGATGCGAAAGAATATATAACTCGCTACTTCGAACGTTTTTCCGGTGTAAAGGCCTTCCTCGATAGTTTGAAAGAAGAGGCGGAAGCGAAAGGCTATTGCGAAACAAGCTATGGCCGCAAGAGATTCTTGCCTGAAATTTACTCAAAAAATAGGACGGTTAAGGCGATGGCCGAAAGAGTTGCGGTGAATAGTCCGATTCAAGGTACAGCCGCCGACATTATTAAGCTTGCTATGGTTAGAATAGATGGCCAGATGAAAGAGAAAAAATTGAAGTCAAATATGCTCTTGCAGGTCCACGATGAGCTGATTTTTGAAGTCCCTGAAAGCGAACTCAGCAGCATGAAAAAGCTGGTGAGAGAAGGGATGGAAGGGGTTGTCAGCTTTAAGGTGCCTCTAAAAGTCGATATGGGGATCGGGGTTAATTGGTACGACCTCAAGTAGTTTCGGTCACTTGACTATGTGCGGCACAAGTTTATACTTTTATCCCTCACTATATCGCTCCGCTACCCTTGACAGGGGCCCGTTTGATATTAAATTGTGTCTGTCACTATCTATAAATTAAACGACAAATCACTTGAAACAACCTTTATAGGAGGAAATATGCAAGTAACACCATTACAAGATCGCGTACTCGTAGAACGCCTAGCGGAAGAAACAAAAACTGCTGGTGGAATTATTATTCCTGATAACAACAAAGAAAAGCCTGCCCAAGGAAAAATTGTTTCTGTTGGAACAGGACATCGTCTTCAAGACGGAAGTCTTCGTGCACTTGAAGTTAAGTCTGGAGATACAGTTCTTTTCGGCCGTTATGCTGGAACAGAAGTTAAAGTTGACGGTAAAGACCTTCTTATTATGAAAGAAGACGACGTACTAGGAATCATTCACTAGCCAACAATTAAATTGTTGGCCCTCTATTATAATGAAATCTTTTAAGGAGATATAAAATGGCTAAGGAATTAAAATACAGCGAAGATGCACGAGGACTAATCCTTACAGGTGTTAACGCTCTTGCTGACGCAGTAAAAGTTACATTAGGACCAAAAGGTCGCAACGTGGTAATCCAAAAATCTTTTGGTGCTCCTCATATTACAAAAGACGGTGTCTCTGTTGCTAAGGAAATTGAACTTGAAAATAATTTCCAAAACATGGGCGCTCAAATGGTTAAAGAAGTAGCTCAAAAAACTAACGATGACGCTGGAGACGGTACAACTACTGCTACTGTTCTTGCTCAAGCTATCTACCGCGAAGGAGCTAAGCTTGTTACTGCAGGTCACAATCCAATGGACCTTAAGAAGGGAATCGATCTTGCAGTTTCTGCTGTAATTGAAAAACTTCGTACCCTTACTAAAGAAGTAAAATCAAATGAAGAAATTGCTCAGGTAGGAACTATCTCTGGAAACAATGATGTCGAGATCGGTGCTCTTATCGCTGAAGCAATGGAAAAAGTTGGAAATAACGGTGTTATCACTATCGAAGAAGCTAAAACTGCTGAAACAACATTAGATGTTGTTGAAGGGATGCAATTTGACCGTGGTTACCTTTCTCCTTATTTTGTAACTAACCCAGAAAAAATGGAAGCTGGATTTGATAATCCTCTAATCCTTATCACTGATAAGAAAATCTCAAATATGAAAGAGCTTCTTCCTATCCTTGAAAAATCTGTTCAAACAAGTAAGCCACTAGTTATCGTTGCTGAAGATGTTGACGGTGAAGCCCTTACAACTCTTGTTGTTAATAAGCTTCGTGGATCACTTAATGTTGCAGCTGTTAAAGCTCCAGGATTTGGCGATCGCAGAAAAGAAATGTTGAAAGACCTTGCAACACTTACAGGTGGAACACTTATTTCTGAAGAACTAGGAATGACACTTGAAGCGGCTGAGCTTGAGCACCTTGGAACAGCCAAGCGTGTTTCTATCGACAAAGAAAATACAGTCATCGTTGATGGTGCTGGAGACAAAGCGGCTGTTGAAGCCCGCGTTTCTGCAATCAAAGCTCAAATCGAAGAAACTTCTTCTGATTATGACCGTGAGAAACTTCAGGAAAGACTTGCTAAACTTGCTGGCGGCGTAGCTGTTGTCAACGTTGGTGCTCCAACTGAAACTGAAATGAAAGAAAAGAAAGACCGTGTTGAAGATGCTTTAAACGCAACTCGCGCTGCTGTTGAAGAAGGAATCGTCGTTGGCGGTGGTTCAGCTCTTCTCCACGCTACTAAAGCACTAGAGACACTTAAGCCTTCTAATGAAGAACAAGCTTTTGGTATTAAAATTGTACGCCGTGCTCTTGAAGAGCCTCTTCGTCAAATTGCTACCAATGCCGGTCTAGAAGGTTCTGTTGTTGTGAACGAAGTTCGCACAAATGGTAAAGACACTTGGGGCTACAATGCTCGTGACAACCGTTACGAAAACCTTGTTGCCGCTGGAATCATCGATCCGACTAAAGTTGTTCGTTCAGCACTTCAAAATGCTGCTTCAGTAGCGGGACTTATGCTTACTACTGAAACCATGATCGCCGATCTTCCAAAAGAAGAGGCTGCTCCTATGGGTATGCCAGGTGGAATGGGTGGAATGGGCGGAATGCCAGGAATGATGTAATTCCTAAAACCTATTAAATTAAGTTTTATAAAGAAGGGGAGGTGACATACACCTCCCTTTTTTTTATTCTTTAAGTATGAATTATGTATTTGCAGTTATAGGTAAGTTGCCAGTAGAGGGCTATTCCAAAACCCGGCTAGCGAGAGAGGTGGGCAAAGAAGTTGCCTACGATCTTTATGATGCTTTTATAAGAGATTTTTTTAAAAATTTTGCTGAAAATCGACTCGCTGATTATCTCTATTTTTCCGCCACCCCTTCCTTTGAACAGACAACCACTTACTTCAATAGAGTTTTTAAAAGCAATGGCATTGAAAATTTTCACCTTACCTATCAAAAAGAGTTACCCTTTTTTGAAAGGATTATGGACTTCTTGTTAGAGATTGACAGTAAAGAGAGGGATACTTTTATCCACCTTACGGGGACCGATATTCCGGATTTTCCGTTTGAAGTTGTTGGCGAGGTGGAGCTGTCTAATAAAACAGTAACAATTGGACCTGACCTCGATGGAGGGTTTTATTACCTTGGCCTTCATCAAAATAATTATGAGCTTTTAAAAATTGCCCAACTTCTTCAAGATCAAAACTGTACACCTTTTGAGGCCTTAAAAATAAAAGCTTACCAAATGGGTCTCGACGTCAAAGTTTTGAAAGAGTGGTCGGATATTGACACGCTTGCGGACCTCAAGAGCTGTATCAATCGTAGTCCCGCCGAGGTTATCCCTCAAACATCAAAATATTTTCAAAGCCTAAGTTTATAGAAATAGGAATTTGAAAAACTAGAGTAAATTTGAATTGTTTTCGATTGTAGTCATTAGCTATTTAAAAAAACAATAAACTTTATCAAGAGTCAAAAGCTTGTCTGTGAAAGGAAGGAGCTGGTGTCACTCGAAATGGCGAATATTCAAAATGACCCCAGGTAACTACTTAAAACTGGCTTCAAAAAGTAGTATCCGATAAAATTAGTTGGTCACTGACTAGCGCGTTTTTGCCCCTATGACCCCAGCTCGATTAAGTGATAGCCTAGAATTGAGCATTTAGAGCTGTAAAAAGTTGGCATTCAATGTGCAATCTATAAATGTAGAAAACGGCTTCCAGGAAGGAAACCGAAAAGCTATGGACGGTATATGAGGGTGAAAAAGGAGCTTAACGGATGAAGCACTTTAATAAGCCATTTCAGAAGAAGTTGAAGTTATGTTGTTTGGCTCTTCTAATTCCAAGTACAGTTAGCGCAGTATCGAGCCAAGAATTGGCAGAAAAATGTCCCGTACAGTTCGTAGGAACCGTCGTGGAAATTGCAGATACCGTTGCTCCTTTTGCTTCCCCTCACCAAGCTATGTCTACCATCAAATTTAAAGTTCATATCAGCCAGCGCGGCTCCAGCAAAACCTACGAAGAAGTGAAGATTCTTCGCCATGGACCTCATTCCCTCTTTAAGGGACAATTGTATCAAGTCGAACTCAATGGGAAGTACCTTTGTTCTCTCAATGAGTATCGCAAGAAGAAAGCTCTCTAGATCAGGAAGACCTAGAGAAAAGTACAAGGATGTATTTTTTGAATCGAAAGCTGTTTGCACTAGGATTAGTGACACTTCTTACATTATCATCAAAAGCCTTTGCGTTTAATTTTACTGTCGATTTTGTAAATGGTTTCTACTGGCAAGGTTTCCCCATCACGATGACCCGTTTTGTAAATGATCCTGCCGATCAAGATCTTCTGAGAGACCTCACCCATCAAGTTGAAGACGCCTGGGAAGACGTCACCGGACAGGATATTTGGAATTACAATGAAGACGTACTGGTTTCGACTGGCCATTTTGGTTCCTATATCAGGTGGTCGAATAACTTTGGCGCTGAAACGGGCTTTGATCCCGCAAGGACTTTGGCGGTCACAATCCGTTACACCCAAGGTACTTTTATGAATAAGACTGAGATTATTCTCAATGGAAATAATCCTAGCTTAAAGGCCAATACTAATAATCTCTTATTAAAAACTCTCTTACATGAATTGGGACATACAGTAGGACTCGACCATAGCAATCAATTCGCCATTATGCAGGCGACGCCTTCTTCCCTAACTAGCCTTACTTTCGATGATCAGCAGGGCTTTGTAGCAGCGATAAGCCAGCACAAAGACTGGAGCGCCGAAGGCTTCATTAGTCCCTTGGCAGGTAGTACTGAAGAGGAGAAGTCAACTTTTCTAGGCTGTGGATCAGTTGAACTACCACCTAGTAATGGCTCAAACAATGGCCCTTTCGGTTTTCTATTTTCACTGATCCTAGGTGCCCTCTTATTAAGAATCCCGAGACCTAAAACCCGAGCAATTCGCCTCAGTATCTGACTCAATATTTTTCTAAAATTGTCGATTAGTTAGACATGGAAAAGTCTAGTAGTGACAATTATATTTTCTTTTTAAAACTTTCACCAAAGTTGCCATCTTGGTATTTCACTATGTCGACTATCTTCTCGCATTTTAATATCAAGCTCTTGCCGATAACTCTGGCCGATCTTTCTAAAATCAACGCCAACTCAGGCAAGATGCAATACATAATTTCTCTGACTCCCGATATGGCATCCTATCAAGTCTTCAGTCGCTTTCGAGAAAAGTACTTGGATTTTGCTCTTAAGAATAATCGCTTCTGCCTATTTGATATTTCATCTTTTGGTAAAATTGATTTGGCCTATAAAATTGAGAAAAAGAAAACCTATTTTTACTTTCAGCTGCCGTTGGAAATTGGGCGTATTTGCGCCAGTATCACCGAAGCCTATTTTCACCATGCCAATGATCACCAAATTTGGCCCGGTGGAAGAAAATCAAAACTTCCCACCAGTACAGGTGTTAATTAAATGAACTCCTATAATGAGAATGCTCAAAGAGTCCTGACTCTACTTAAGCTAGATGCCGAACACCTCCATGAAAGAATAATGGAGCGTCAGAAGGAGTATTTGAAAATATTTTCTGAAAAGAGAACTCGATCCCACTTTCAAGAGATCTTTTTCAGTCGTTGGAAAACCTTTGGAGCTGAGGAACTAAAACTTCTCGGCCAAGATTTGATTGTGGCCCTCGACAAGTTCTATAATTCAGTTGAAAAAATGCATTGGTACCTTATGCAAACTGAAGATATGCCAGCTACTGTTGAAGATCAACTTGACGTTTTATTGGCGGAAATAGATTCTGGCTATCAAATGTTTAATCTCTATTGTGAGGGAGAGCTTGGTTTCCATGATAGCGAAGAAAATATTAATGAAGCCTCAGAGGAATATAGCTCTTAATGCTTTACAGCTGAATTAAGCCCAACTATAAATCTAAAATATGAAAATCTTATTAATTAGCTTATTTCTTATGACTTCGGCCTTTGGTCAGAGTCGCAAAGCACTCTCTTCAAATCGTTTTGAACTTTTAAGTGGGATTCGAAAAGGGAAAGATGCCAAGTCCTTTTGGGATAGCAAATATAGCAATGAGAAATATATTTTCGGCAAGCGTCCTGCTTCCTTCCTAGCGATGAATTATAAATACCTATCTCCAGGATCAAGAGTACTGGATATGGGGATGGGTGAGGGAAGGAATGCTGTTTTCTTAGCAAGAAAAGGCTATCGAGTTACAGGTATTGATATTAGCTCGGTGGCGGTTAAGAAGGCTCGACTGCTGGCGCGAGAGTTTGGCGTTCGGATTGATGGTGTCGTTGCCTCACTTAATAAGTATAAAATTAAACCCAATTCACTGGATGCAATAATCTGTTTCTACTATGTCGATCGTTCTTTGCATGAAAAAATGGTGAATTGGTTAAAGCCTAATGGGCTTTTAATTTACGAGTCTCATACAGATCACCAAAGAAAGTTAAAGGGTAATGAGCGCTACGACCGTCGCTATTTGCTACGACCTGGGGAATTGCTTTCTATGTTTAAAGGGATGCGAGTTTTGAAATATGAAGAACCTCTTCATCAGAAAGACTTTACTGCCAGTATCATTCTTCAAAAATACTAAAAATTATCCGAGTAATTTCCACAAGTGCCCCTAGCAAATTTTTTCTTTGTGCTGGCTATGGGACAAGGCATAATAGAAAGATGAAGTCTCTTTTGGCACTTTTTCTAGTATTACTTCTTCCCAGCTCCTTCGCTAGTAGCGGAACTGCCAGGATGGGCCTTTTTTCAGGTCGAATTTCTAAAACAAATGAGAAGGCCGAAATTGTTCGAATAAAAGTCGATTTTACGAACCAAAAATATTTAAATAAACGAGACAAGGTGGAATTCTGGGATGAACGGACTGATCACCGCCGTTGCAAAGGTTATATAGTAGGGAAGTCAGCCGACTACTTACTCTTAAAAGTTCCTGAGTATATTTTCTGCAAACGTAAAATTAATATTTCTCCCGGAGTTTACGTTAAGTTTTTTAGCCAAGACCTGATTAACAATATCAAGATGGGTACAGAGCTGACGAAGATTCTTTTAAAAAAACGACTGGCAATTACAGGCAAAATGAAAACTGAAGAGAAGGAACTAGATTCTCATATCGAAAAAGTTAACGCTGTGAATGAAAGGTATCGTATCTTGCGTTCGAAAATGGAAGCAGAGTGGCGCAATGGACTGGCCGCCCTCGAAGAGGACCGTACCTCTACATTACGTAATTATAAAGGTTTACAGATGAGATTAGATCAACTCAATTTCAAATTAGAGCGCTACCGTGTCAATGATCAGAACTTTAAAACCGACCGCTGGGCGCTAGACCCAAGACTCTACTTCAGAAAATAGGCAAAGTAGTATTCCTTTAAATTTCAGCCAAATTACACTAGGATAGGGGGCGTTTAACTATCAAAGGAATAGCTATGAAAACCTTGAACTTGATTGCTCTACTAACGGCCTTCTTATTGGCCTCACCTGCTTTCGCCAAACTTGGAAATCCAAAGGCTCCAAAGACGGGTGTCTTTAAATATAATTTGAAGCAAGGGCCGACCACCTTAAACCCTCTCTCTTCAACTGATTACTACGCTTCAATTGTTCAAAGTTATATTATTGAGAGCTTACTAGAAAGAAATGTTGATACCTATGGCTGGGAGCCAGGTCTAGCGACCAAATGGTCGACTTCAAAAAATGGTCTTGAGTACACCTTCACTCTTCGCGATGGAGTTACTTGGCACGATGGTAAACCAGTTACAGTCGAAGACGTTAAGTTTAGTTACGATGCTGTTGTTCATCCTAAGAACAAATACAAAACCGCCCATTCAAAATCCTATTTTGAGAATATTGTTAAATGTGAAATTATCGGAAAGAACAAAGTTAAATTTACTGCCAAGAAAAAGTACTTCAAAAATTTTGAAGTTGCGGCATCTTTTTTGGCGATCGTTCCTAAGCACCTTTATGAAAACCCTACTAAGGCGCAACAGAAGAAGCTCAATAAAACAATTATTGGAACTGGTCCTTACATGCTTGACAAATATAAGCGCGGTAAAAACCTAACACTTAAAGCCAACCCAAGTTGGTGGGGATCAAAAGTCTCTAAGAAAAAGGGCGAGAATAATTTTAAAAAAATTCAAATGAAATTTGTTAAGGATGATACCAAAGCTATTCAAGCGATTGAGAAAGGCGATCTCGATTATAATAGTTTAAATGCTGAAGATTATGACAAGAAAGCAAAAGGGCCGAAGTGGGGCAAAGATGTTTTCAAAGTAAGTGTTAAAAATAAATCTCCAGTTAGTTATGGTTTTATTGGTTGGAATTTAAAACATGAGCTATTTAAGTCACGTAAAGTTCGATTGGCGCTCTACCACTTACTAGATCGTAAAAAAATGATTAAAAAATTCCTAAATAACCGCTCACTACCGGCAACCGGCCCACTTTTTCAGCAAAGCCTATACGCCAATAAAAAAGTGAAACCTGTGCTCTTTGACCGTGTCAAAGCGATTAAGCTTCTGGCATCAGAAGGTTGGACTGATTCCGATAAAGACGGAGTTCTTGATAAAGTAGTTAATGGTAAAAAGAAAGACCTTAGCTTTACTATTTTTGAGCCCAATAAGGATTTTAAGAAATACCTTACGCTGTATCAGGAAGACGCCAAGAAAGCTGGTGTTAAAATAATTATTAAAGTTGTCGAGTGGAATACCTTTATTAAGAAACTCGACGAACGAGATTTTGAAGCTGTCCGGCTTGGCTGGGGAGGGGGCTCAGTTGATTGGGATCCTAAACAAATCTGGCATTCTGACTCTATTGCCAATAAAGGTTCTAACTTTATCAGCTATAGTAATCCCAAGGTTGATAAATTGATTGAGAAAGCTCGCGGAACCCTAGACCGTGCTAAACGAGTTAAGGTTTTACGGAAGGTGTATAAGTTGATTGCTGACGATGTTCCTTACGCGTTTTTCTTCAATGCTAAAAGTAGTTTCTATTCCCATCGTAAACGTATGAAGCGTGTTCGTGATACTTATGCCTATGGCATTGGTGTTGGTTACTGGTGGATCAAGAAATAAGGGTTAATTTTTGTTTCAATACATACTAAGACGTATTCTGATTATGATCCCTACTCTGTTAGGGGTCACAGTTATTACTTTCGCTATTATAAATTTAGCGCCTGGTAGCCCAATTGAGCAAAAAATTCAGCAGCTCAAATTTGGCGGCATGGGTGAATCAGCTGGAGGTGACGCCAGCAGTTCAAAAGATAGTGCAGTCTCCTCAGAAGTTATCGAGGCCTTGAAAAAACAATACGGCTTCGACCAACCCGTCCATATGCGCTACTGGATTTGGCTAAAAAACCTTTCAAAGCTCGACTTTGGCGAGAGCTTTACTTATGAAGAGCCAGTACTGGGATTAATTATTAGTAAATTCCCGGTCTCACTACAATTCGGTATTATCTCGCTCTTTTTATCCTATCTTGTCTGTATCGTACTAGGGGTGGCGAAGGCGGTTAATAATGGAACCACTTTCGATCATGTTTCGAGTTTTTTAATTTTTGCCATGTACTCAATCCCTGGATTTATGCTGGCAATCCTTCTCTTGGTTTTCTTTGCAGGTGGAGGCTTCTTTGACTGGTTTCCATTGGGAGAGTTGTATTCAGACGGCTATGACGAACTCGGCACCTGGGACAAAATTGTCGACAGGGTTCATCACTTCATACTGCCACTAATTTGCTACATGATCGGATCATTTACAGTTCTAACAATGCTGATGAAAAATTCGCTCTTAGAGGAAATAAAAAAGGATTATATTCGTACTGCTAGAGCGAAAGGCCTTTCAGAAAAAATGGTCTATCTAAAACACGGCTTGAGAAATGCCCTTATCCCTATTGTTACCGGTATTGGCGGCTTCCTAACAATCTTCTTTGCTGGTTCGATTCTTCTAGAAACAATTTTCCAATTAGATGGAATGGGTCTTCTAAGTTATCAGGCAGTACTAGAACGGGATTATAACGTCATTATGGGTCTGATTTTTATTCAATCGGCACTTATGTTAATTGGTAATCTTATTAGTGATATCGCCTACGTAGTGGTTGATCCAAGGATAGATTTCTCATGATAGAGAGTTTCATTAAAAAAGAGGTGACTCTCAAGCGCTACCGACGGTTTAAAAGCCGGAAATTAGCGGTTGTCTCATTAATATTCTTTGTCTTTTTTGTATTTCTAACAGTAAATGCCGACTACCTCTCTAATAGTAAGCCTCTCTATCTGAATTATCAGGGCAAAACTTATTGGCCAGTTTTTAAAACTTATCCACCCAGTGATTTTGGACAAGAATATATTATGGTTACTGAATACCGTAAGGTTGAACTTGGAGAAGGGGATAGCGTTATTTGGCCGCTTAACAAATGGGACCCCTTTGAAAGTAATCCTGATGTAGATTCTTATCCTTCTAAGCCGACTCGCTCAAATTGGCTTGGTACAGATGAGGGAGGACGGGATGTTTTTGCTCGAATTCTTTACGGCTTTTTGCCGAGTATTCAATATGCACTTTTAGTCTGGGTTTTTAGCTTTATCATTGGAACTGTTTTTGGCGGCGTAATGGGATACTTCGGTGGCTTCGTCGATCTTCTAGGCCAACGTGTGGTGGAAGTTCTAAGTACTGTCCCCCAGTTTTTCCTTCTGATTATTTTGGTTTCTATTTTTCAGCCTGGCGTCTTTTTGCTGGCCCTGATTTCGGTTCTTTTTGGTTGGATTAGTATTAGTTATTATATTCGCGCCGAGTTTTTGAAAAATCGTAAAAGAGAATTCGTAGAGGCAGCATTGGCGGCAGGGGCTTCAAAAACTCGAATCATTTTTAAGCATATTCTTCCCAATTCACTGACTCCGATAATTACTTTTTCGCCTTTCTTTATTTCGATGAATATTGTCGGCCTGGCGAGTTTGGATTACCTAGGTTTTGGTCTTCCGGTACCGACACCCAGCTGGGGAGAGCTTCTTTCTCAGGCCCAGAAAAATTATTCTATCGCTTGGTGGCTGGCGGTTTATCCCTCCATTGCACTATTCACGACTCTCTGCCTTTTGAATATGATTTCAGAAGGGGTCCGAGATGCTATGGACCCCAAGGCCGTTCTTTAAATTTCTAAAATTTCTTTTTTAATCCGACCGTGGCATTCCGCCCGGGAGAGTTGATTTGCGCCACGTCGGTGTACTTCTTGTCTAGCAAGTTATCGAGTGACCACCAGCTCTCATAGGCATTCCTAAGTTGGTAAGAGCCGTTGATAGATAAAAGAGCGTAGGAGGGCAGGCGCACCCGACTGCCTTCAAAGCCGCCGTCACGTCGCCCTTTGAAGCTGACAAAGAAGTTATGGTCGTACCAGTCTTTTTTATGATTCAAACTCCAACTGGCGGAAGAGTTAGGGCGATTAATTAATTGCAGCCCATTGGATTTAATTTCAGTTTTCAACCTGGTGAATTGGAATTTAGTTGAGAAGTTAGAAAAGAGTAATAGATTCATAAAAAATTCATGACCATTAATAACTGATTCACCAATATTGAAGAATTTTGAATTTTCAAACTCAATTTTCTCTTCGATTTTAGTTCTAAAAAAGCTGAAGCCATAGCTGTAGCGCTTTTCGATCCGTTCAAGCCCTATTTCATGGTGCAAGCTCTCTTCAGGACTCAAGTCCTTATTGCCGGAAGAAGAGTGAATCTGAGTGATGGTGGGCGCTTTAAAGCCGGTTGAAAGGGCATAGAATACTTTGGTCTTGGTAGGCTTGTGATAATAACCCGGAGAAAGTTTATAGGAGTAGTGACTGCCAAACCACTGGTGCTGGTCACCTCGTAAACCTGAGGAAAAGAAAAAAGAGTCGTAGGTATTTTTCATATGGCCGTAATAGCCAAAGGAATCGATTTTTTTCTCGGTTAGGGTCGATTTTCCAAATGAGGTCACTGAGTCTGAATTGCCGACTTCTTTTTCGTGTTCAAGGCCGACTGTAATTTTAGTATTGTCGTTAGGGAAGATATGATTCTCAAAGGCCCATTTGTAATGGGTGGAGCGTGAATTAAAGCTTTCAACTGTAGTGTTAATATTATCGACTTTATCGAGATCATCTCTTTTGAAAAAATTGTTACTGAAAGAAAAAATAGGTTCAACCAGACCGTCTAGCCAAATCGTGCGGTATTCAAGTCGATTGTAGACCTCAATATTAGTAGAGGTGTAATTGCGATCATCTCTAACGGCACCAAAACCTTTATCGATATCTCCGTAATTATAAACTGTTCTATTGGCAAAACTTAGCGAGGAGAGCTCAGAGAGCTCGGCCTTAAGGAAAGTTGAAAAAGTGGTTAGCTTGAATCCATCTTTCTCGGAATTTGCACCGTCGCCAATTGTGGTGTGGTTAATGCCTTCACTGCCAGTATTTTCGAGGGCAAATTTATAGCTGTACCTACCTAATTTATTTGCGTGGCGGGCAGCAAGGGAATAGGTTTTATAGGAGCCATAGCTGGCCTTGGCCTCTGTTCCCAAACTCTTGTCAGTTTGAATTGAAAGCACGCCTCCTATGGCGTCGGAACCGTAGAGTATACTTTGCGAACCTTTAAAGACTTCAATTCGATCAATATCCCACAGGCCTTGGTAGGCAAAATCAAAAGAGCGAGAGGGGTTGATGCTGTTATTCATTTCAATGCCGTCAATCAGCACCAAGGTGTGGCCTGAATCATTGCCGCGAATAAAGGCGCTAGTTGTGCCTCCCGGTCCACCAGAATTAGAGATACTGACTCCCGCCAGGCCCGATAGCGCTTGAAAAGTGTGACTAGACTTGGAATTGTCGAGATCGCCGCGGCTCAGAGTGCTGACGGAACCGCTGACATACTGGGCCTCTATAGGAATCCTTTCGGAGATCACCAAAAGTGGCTCTCTGGCGAAGAGCGGGTTTAATAAAAGGAAAGCTATTATTGTTGGCCCGAATAGGCCCCGGTATTTATCCATCGATTTCTCCCACGAAAATCTACTGGTTTAACAAAGACAGTATTGTCTTTTCAACCTTGCAGTAGGTATTCGGACTTAGGGCATAACTCCTACTCTTCACCTCTTCCCGGCCTAGGCCAGTGATATAGTGAATTTCGTTCCCTTTACCGCTGCGGGGCAGTTCTAGATTTTAACTAGATTCCCTCATGGTTTTAACCATGTGCGTTGAGCAGCTACAAGTGAGAATTATCTTGCTTAAAGGAGCCTGAAAAGTCAAATTAACTTTATGTATAAAGGAATATTGCTAATTTTTTCATTGCTTGTATTCGGGGCTTCGCTAGCTCAGGCAAAGCTTAGTTCAAAGTGCCTAGGTCAGTTGGCGAACCTCAAATTTATATCTGTAAAAAATAGTTATGCTACCGGCTTCAGTATCCGCAGTTATCAAAACTTTAAATTACTCCGTGTGAAAAATCCTTTTCAAAAAAAATCAGGGGACTTTAATTACCTCTTAGCAAAAGATTTAAAAAACATAAAAGGAATTTGCCCCCAGATCTTACGGCTTAAAATCCCGGTAGAAAAGATTGTGGCGCTTTCAACAACCCATCTAACTCCACTGGAAGAACTTGGAGCTGAAAAAAAACTGATTGGTTTTAGTAATATCCGTTTTATAAATAGTGAAAAAATAAACCGCTTAGTTTTGGCAAAAAAAATAAGGGAAGTCGGAGCGCCACCAAACCCTGAAATAGTTCTCTCTTTGAAACCGGATGTAGTCTTTGCCTATGCCACCCAAAATCCTTCGGTAGAAGGGATTAAAAGATTACAACAACTGAAGATACCGGTAGTTTTTAATGCCGAGTATAGAGAAAAGACTCCCTTGGCCCGTGCCGAGTGGATAAAATTTGCAGCGGCTTTTTTAGATTCCGATAGTCTTGCTAAAAATAAATTTAATACAATTAAAAATGATTATAATTCCCTGAAAGAGAAAGTCGCTGAGCTGGCCAAAAAACGCCCGATCGTGGCGGTTGGAAAAAATGTCAATGGTATCTGGAAGGCCCCTTCCGGTGATTCAGATTTTGTTCATCTAATCAAGGATGCAGGCGCTGATTATATTTGGGAAAAGTTGTCGGCAACTGGTCCGGTTTCAATTAGCCTAGAAATGGCGGTTAAAGACTTTGAAAATGTTCAATACTGGTTACCCCAGAATAGTTGGAAGAATTTAAAAGATATGGTTTTTGAGGATAAACGCTATTTGAAATTTCAGGTTTATAAAAATAAAAATATTTACAATAATAATAATAAAGTGAATCCAAGAGGCGGAAATGATTATTGGGAAAAAGCATTAATGCGACCTGATCTTCTTTTAGCCGATCTGGTAAAAATATTTCACCCAAGTGAGGCCCCTGAGCACAAACTAATTTGGTACAAAAAATTACTGGAAGTGCAATGAAGAACCAAACCTCTTCCTCTCTTGTATTAATGATTTTTGTGATGGTTCTCTCAATGACATTATTGATGATTTGGGGTTCAGTGAAAATACCCTTTCCAACACTTGTGGCGCTTTTGAAAGGCCAGCTAGCAGCGGAGAGTCCCTTTTATAAAATCTTTTGGGACATTCGTATTCCTAAAATTATTGTCTGTTTATTCGCCGGTTCGGCATTGGCAGTAAGCGGTCTCTTTATGCAGACCTTTTTTCAAAACCCTCTAGCAGGGCCTTTTGTATTGGGTGTTCACAGCGGTTCCTCAGTGGGAGTCGCGGTACTCCTAATGGGTAGTGCTTTTTTTACTATTCCCGATGGTCTGCTTGAACATGGAGTCACTTTTTTTTCTATCATGGGAGCGATGGGAATCTTAGGCCTACTTCTAATCCTCTCTCTGAAAGTTTCTGGAAAGGTCTATATTCTCATTTTTGGACTTCTCTTTAGTTACCTGAGCTCAGGTATTATAAATATTCTTTTCTCTATTAGTGAGTCTGAAAAAATTAAAAGTTACCTGCTTTGGACGCTTGGTAGCTTCCAAAGGGTTACTGGTAGTGATCTGATTATCTATTCAGGATTATTGTCTCTTGGGTTGGCGCTTTCACTTTTAATGATCAAACCTCTCAACTCGCTACTGGCAGGAGATGACTATGCCCGCAGTATAGGAGTTAATTTAGTAAAGATTAGGATTAAGATTATACTTATTACAGCGCTTCTCTCTGGAATTGTAACTGCATATTGTGGACCTGTTGCTTTTCTTGGAATTATGGTTCCTCATGTCGCGAAGAGAATTTTAAATACTCATGACCACAAGATCTTAATACCCGGTTGTATGATTATTGGCGCCATTTTTGCCATGTTGGCAGAATTTTTTGCCAACTTATTTCCGGCGATGTCTTTTCCAATTAATTCAATTTTAGGACTGGTGGGAGCACCCACCATATTACTATTTCTTTATAAGAGAAGGAGCCGTGATATTTTATGAGTGCTGCTTCTCTAACTACAAAAAAATTGAATATTGGTTATGGTAAAAAAGAAATTTTGGCAGATATAAACTTCGAGCTTTTTCCAGGAGAAGTGATCGGGGTTCTAGGAAAGAACGGGACTGGAAAATCGACACTATTGAAAACTTTATGTGGGCTACTTCCTTCATTAGGAGGTTCAGTAGAATTATTGGGTAATCCAATTAGTTCATTTTCACGTCGCGAAATGGCACAGAAAGTGAGTGTTGTACTTACGGGAGGTTTACCCGCCTCTAGCTTAAGTGTCGAAGAGGTTTTTCGCTTAGGCCGCTATCCTTATACTAATTATTGGGGAGAGCTTAAAGAAGATGACCTGGCCATCATTCATGAAGCGATGGAGATTGTCGGCCTTCTTCCGTTTCGCAATGCTAACTTTTTTGAATTAAGTGACGGGCAAAAACAAAAGACCTTAATCGGTAGGGCCTTGGCGCAAGATACTCCAGTTCTTATTTTAGATGAACCGACCTCTTTTTTAGATATTCCCTCAAAAATGGAAATCGTAAAACTTTTAAAAATAATTGCAAAAGAGAAAGGTAAGGCGGTTTTATTTTCCTGCCATGATTGGGAGCTTGTACTAAGTATGCTTCCACTCTCTCTTTTGATAAGTAATAACGAACTCTATCTCTCCTCTCCTGAAGACCTGGTGATGAATGGAAAAATGGCCAGCTCCTTTTTAAGTGAGCAATTTCGATTTGATATCGCTGATGCTCGCTTTAAAGAGAAAAATTATCATGATAAGAAAATCTTCTTGGAAATCGAAGATCCGGATACCTTGAAATGGGCAGGACACTTCCTATCTAAACTTAATTACCAAGTTGTAGATAACCATCTTTCCGCCGAAGCCAAAGTGTCTTTTCGAAGTGGAATATGGTGCCTAAACGGTAATGTGAATTACGAAAACCTCGGAATGCTTCTTCGCGCTCTATAGCTGCGATAAAACTAATTGAACTTTTTTAATTTTTCCGCCCCGAAGGTATTTGAGTTCAATACTTTGGCCAACTTTATATTGATCTAGGACATGGTAAATATCATCAAATGAATTTATTTTTTTGCCATCAATTTCCAAAATAACATCACCAATGTAATAGCGACCTTGTCGATCCCTACCCATTCCTTTTAATCCTACTTTGAAGGCCGGGCTTTTCTCATCAATATACTTAATGATAATTCCTTCCTTTATGCCAAAGAGGTCTTTTATACGATTCTCTGCAATTCCGACTCCCAAACCAGGGCGGATCGTTTTACCGTACTTGATTAATTGAGGAACAATTCTTTTGATGGTATCTGAAGGGACCGCAAAGCCAACTCCTGAACTAGAACCAGAACCGCTAAATATAATTGTGTTCATTCCAATCAGTTTACCGCTTGAATTAAGCAGAGGGCCGCCTGAGTTACCTGGATTAATTGAACTGTCAGTTTGTATCATCCCATGAATTTTTACATTTCCGATCCCGTCGATTTTTCTTTCGAGCGCCGAGATAATTCCTGAAGAAATACTATGGTCTAGG
>JABGVH010000115.1 GCA_018646195.1 Halobacteriovoraceae bacterium | reverse complement strand
CTTTAAAAGAGGGAGTCTCTCAAGACAAAGTTGAAAAAATAATTGAAAAAGTATTAAGTGATTTCTTAAATGGCCAAGCAAGCAGCAAGGAGCTTCTGCGGGTTAAGACGAGTATTGAAGCCGGAAAAATTCGCGGTTTTGAGAAGATTGGCGGTTTTTCCGGCAAGGCCTCGGCGCTTGCCAGAGGAGAGCTCTATGCTGGTGATCCCGCATTTTATAAAACGCGTCTTAATTGGGTACGCAACTTTAAGTCCCAGGAGGTTTCTAAAATTGCCAAGAAGTGGCTATCAAAAGGTGCTTATCAATTGACGGTACTGCCTTTTCCTAAGTACCAAGTGGCGAAGAGTTCAGTTAATAGAAAAAAAGGACTTCCTAAAGTAGGCGAGATGCCTGCTCTTGTGCTTCCTAAAACTAAAAGAGCTGAACTTAAAAATGGAATTAAAGTGGTGCTAATGGAAAATCATGCCATTCCCTTAGTCAAAATTGCCGCCCAATTTGATGCTGGTTATGCCGCCGACTCAACAGGTTTTAAATTGGGAACATCAGCTTATACCTTGTCGATGCTTAAAGAGGGAACCGAGAAACGAAATGCTCTGGAAATTAGCTCAGAAAGCGAGCTGTTAGGCGCCAGTATCGGAACCGGTTCAAATCTAGACATGTCTCGTATTTCTCTTTCGGCGCTAAAGAAAAACCTTGGTAAGTCTCTCGAACTTTATGCAGACGTGGTTAAAAATCCGGCCTTTAAAGACTCTGCCATTAAACGATTACGTAGTAGATGGATGTCTCGAATTAAACAAGAAAAGGCCAGACCGATGGGTGTCGCTCTTCGCAATTTGCCACCACTTCTCTATGGAGATAGTCATGCCTATGGAATCCCTTTTACGGGGTCAGGTACTGAAAATTCTATTGCCTCATTGACCAGTGAAGATTTAAAGCGATTTTACCAAAGCTGGATCCGTTCTGATAACGTCACCTTCTTTGTGGTAGGGGATACTACCCTTAGTGAAATTTTACCTCTTCTTAATAAACACTTCGCCGCCTGGGAAAAACCAAATGCCCCAATTGTTAAGAAGGAGCTTCCGGTGGTGGCAGCGGCTAAGCAGAAAGTGATTATCATTGATAAACCTGGGGCACCCCAGTCCTTGATTTTAGCCGGGGCCCTGGCCCCTCCTTCAGGAGTTTCTAATAATATAGAGATTAAGGCGATGAATGATATCATCGGTGGGAAATTCACCTCTCGGATTAATATGAATTTACGAGAAGATAAGCATTGGGCCTATGGCGCTTTTACCTTTATGAAAGCGGCAGTTGGACAGAGACCTTTCTTCGTCTACGCTCCAGTTCAAAGCGATAAAACGGGGGCCTCTATAAAAGAGCTCTTAAAAGAACTCAATAATTTCGTAGGTCGTAAGAAGGCAAAAAAAGATGAGCTTCAAAAAACTATCAATAATAACGTCAATAGACTTCCGGGGGCCTTTGAAACCAATAGATCGATGCTGAATAGTTTACTGACTAACCAGCGCTTTGGAAGAAGTGATGACTATATAAGTACCCTAGGTCAAAAATATCGCGAGCTTAAATTATCCGCCGTCAAAGAGGCTGCCTTAGAAGTGATCGACCCCAAACAATTCACCTGGATGATCGTGGGAGACCGAGGGCAAATAGAAAAACAAATAAGAGGAATAAATCTCGGTCAGAAAGTATTCATGGATAAAGATGGCAAGCTGATTAAATAAGTTTTGTCAGTGAAAGAGAGAAGTGGTGGGGAATGTTTGCTTATTCTGGGTCTTCGAGGTTGTGATAGACCGTCACTACGTCTTCGTCTTCTTCCAGTAAGTCCACCAGCTTTGCGATAGTTTCAAGGGTTTCTTCGTCGACTGATTTCGAGGTCAGGGGCACTCGTACCAGGGACGCCTCTTCAGGTGTGATCTTAAGTTCTTGAAGTTTTTCTTGAATTGCACCAAAGGCTTCCATTGGTCCATAAACCAGGTAGAAATCATCAACCAAGTCCACTTCTTCAGCACCAACATCTATCATCTCGAGAGTAAATTCGTCTTCATCAATTCCTTCAGGGGGAATTGAAAATTCAGCTTTTCTTTCAAAGACAAACTCCAACGAGCCGCTTACTCCTAAAGAGCCATTGCATTTTTTAAAACTATTGCGAATATTAGCGACAGTTCGAGTAGGATTATTGGTAGAAGCTTCGATAAAAATTGCTACGCCATTTGGTCCATAACCTTCGTAGGAAATATCCTCGTAACCAACTCCATCAGTTCCCTGACCTTTCTTGATCGCTTTCTCAATATTATCTTTTGGCACATTAAATTTCTTACAGCGTTCAACAGCAACCCTTAACAAAAAGTTGGTTGCAATATCTTCGCTACCACTTTTTGAGGCGACAAAAACATCTTTGAGGGCACGGGTAAAAACTTGGCCACGGGCCTTATCCGCCGCTCCTTTTTTTACCGCAATTTTTGCTGACTTCCTTCCCATCTAATACCTGCCTTATTTAGAGAGATCATAACTAACTTTTTAAGCTTCTTCTAGTATGGCGCGAAGCAAAAGCCGCAAGATCACTCTTTTCCTATGCTACAATAGCGCCATGAAGAATCAAAAGGCCATTCCGACCGTCCTTTTAGCATTTCTATTGCTACTGACGAACCTCTTTTCCTGCGCCCGCCAAGAAGTGACAGAAACTGCTAAGGCGATGCGGCCGGCCCAGACACCGCCAAATTTAGGGGACGATTTAAAATTAAAAAGCCTTATTGTAGGGCTCAAAAAATCAATAACTCGCCTTAAAAAAAGTCAGAAGGTATTGCATTTTGGAGAAAAGGAAATTAGTTCTCAAGCTTATGCTAAAGAGCTTTCAAAAATACTCAATGTTTTTAAGAAAGACCCCTCCCAAGTACTGAGCTATATTAAAAATACTTTTGAGTGGCAGGAAGTTTATGGGCGAGAAGAGTGGGGGGAAATATTAATGACCTCCTATTATGAGCCGATTTATGAGGGGAGACGTTCAAAGACGGCGCGCTTTTCTCAGGCCATCTACCAACTACCAAAAGACTTTGTCGAAGTCGAACTCGATGCCTTTTCTAGAGAAGATCTCGGCAATTTTGATACTGATCGTAAAAAAGTTGGAGGCAGAGTTACCAGTGGTCCAATCGGCGATAAAATTATTCCCTACTACAATCGAGAAGAAATCGATATAGCGGGCAAATTAAATGGCAAAGGACTTGAGCTCTACTATCTCGATCCAATCCAGGCCTTCTTTTTACAAATCCAAGGTTCAGGAGCGGTTCGCCTTAAGAATGGAAGCATTCATCGAGTGGGATATGCCGGGCAGAATGGCTTTCGCTACCAAAGTATAGGAAAGAAATTATTTGATATTATTCCAAAAAGTGAAATGAGCCTGCAGAGAATTGAGGCCCACCTTCGAACCCTTAGCAAAGAAGATCTCTACCAGTTTTTAAAATGTAATCCGAGCTATGTTTTTTTCAAAAAACTCAAGAGTGGAAGGGGCAGGACTACCTTTGGACCACAAGTTATTCCAGGTCGTACTATCGCGGTGGACCCGCGCTTTTTTGCTCTTGGTAGTCTGGCCTATCTCAGCTTTCAAAAACCAGTATTTGAGAATAAGTATTCGACAGTACCTTTAAAATTTGAAACGCGAGATCGATTTGTGGTTGCCCACGATACTGGTGGAGCAATAAAGGGCCCTGGTCGAGCAGATCTATTCTGGGGAGAAGGGGCGAGTGCCCTTCAATACGCCGGAGTCCTAAGACATCCGGCAAAGTTATGGTTTCTTTTTCCTAAAAATTGGTAATTTATTGAAGTGAAGCTTCTTCGAATTCTTCCAAGGCCTGGGGAACAAAAGTCGCATCTTCTGCGAAGAGCGCCAAGAAATCAGCACTCTGCTTTTGAAGACTCTTAACCTGTTTCACCACTTTCTGTAATTCTTTGCCTTCTACGTGAATATTTTCAACTAGAATTTTGGCCAATTGCTTATTGCATTTCTTAACCAAGGCACCAAGATGAATAAACTCAGTTGGCATAGTCTCTTCTTCCATAGAACAGCGAATGGCCTCGTCGACCCCTTCGTCTCTGGCCTGCTCGACCATTTTTCTAACTTCGCGAACAGATTTTTTTCCAACATGGGGAAGTAATAGCTCTTGTTCTTTCTTAGTCAGTTTAATTATCTCATTAACTTGTCCAGCAGAGACTGTTCCCTTGCCTCGGGCGTCTTTAATAATCTTGCTTGAACCGGCATCTCTTTGAATGGCCTTTTTTATGACGGCCTTCGAGAGACCGGTTTTCTCAGCGGTAATGGCGGCAAAAGAAGTGGTGTCATTTTCTTCTTCTTCTTTTTCTATCTTTTTCTCAGCCGGAGTGAGGGACTTTGCTTTAGTCTCTATTTTATTGGCTGAGGGATTAATTTTTTCGTAAATCTCACGGCCTCTATTAAGGCATTGTTCGAGTTCTATTTTGTTTAGTGGCGTCCGGACTAAGTTCTCATCAATTGAAATAAGCTCTTGTTCAATTGTGCTAAGGTCAGTTCTTTGTATAGCGACTTCGCTAATTCCAAGTTCCTTAAGAGCTTGGTAACGCCTGCCACCGGCCAAGAGTTCATTTTCTAAATTAACAGTAAGGGGATTAATCAGACCAACAGTCTCAATACTTTTCTTAAGGGCCTCAATGTCTGTTTCAGTTCTTAAATAAGAATTAGCTAG
This sequence comes from Halobacteriovoraceae bacterium, assembly GCA_018646195.1. GTDB lineage: Bacteria > Bdellovibrionota > Bacteriovoracia > Bacteriovoracales > Bacteriovoracaceae > JABGVH01. The sequence continues at coordinate 5,877 of JABGVH010000115.1, read as the reverse complement.
AATAATCTGGTCTAGATTAAGTGTTTCCATAAAAATGTCTCCAATTGTGTGTGCTGAGTATTTAAGCAATCGGCAGCTAGCTTGGCCAATTATTTTTGAAAATTTTTATAAGCTATTAATATTTGGGAGGCATATTTCTTGAATTAAATGAGCAAAGTTTATTGACAGGGGCCCTTCTTTTGAAATTCCCAGGCTAGTTGTCTAGGTGATTTTGATTGTAGTATTGACAGGGGTCGAGACCAGATTTGTTGATCTTTTCAAGCTCATCCATGGCGTCGAGATTGGTGTAATAACGTCTTTGAACATAGATATCGTAGAGACTCTGCTTATTCTTGTATTCAATTGGTATCTGAACCATAATTTTGTTTTCAGTAATGCCTAAGATTATATTGTCCAATTCCTTGAGTCTTTCTTCGTCGGATTCATAAAAAGAATAATGAGCTTTGTCTTTGGCAGTGAAGCCGAAAATATCTTTGCGGTAGTCATTTAAATCTGGTGGCGAAGTGAGATATTTTTTCGCAATTTTCAAGACCTCCTTAACTTTTAGGTATCCCTTTTTATCGGCATAATAGGCGATCATTTCGTCGACTTTTTCTTCAACAACAGTCATTCGTTTGGCCTCTAACTCGCGAATTTCATCATCTCGAATTCTCTCATTTCTAATTTTTTGGAATTGGTAACTACTGGCCCGGCTTGGACTCCGGTTGCGCTTTTTCTGACCGGCACTAAATGATTTTCCCTGGAAAATATTGATTACGCCTCTACCTAAATTCGCCAGTACTTGTGGGGAAGTTTGATAGCTAACCATAATGGCAGGCTCTTTAAAATTATTATAGAGACCACCGCTGACGCTCAATTGGCTATCGTCGTAATACTTTGTGACCGAAACATGGGCACCAGGTCCGTTGGCCGCCCGCCTTCCTCCGTCGTAAAATTGAGCATCGGCGTCTAAGTCGTTTTTGTCTACTAAGTAAGAGGTGAGGGGAACATGTAGGCCACCTATTACACCCAATTCTCCATCACCGCTTAGGTAGGAGAGGTTGGCATTAAAAGTGGTAGGCACTGATTCGATCTTCTGGCCAAAGGCGGTGAGGTCGTCTCCTTCAAAGTTAATTTTACTATCAGCAGTTAATGTCGCGCCGATGCCCCATTGGTCGCCGTTTTCTTTGATGTACTTGACTTTGAGGCCATAGGAATTGGTTGGGTTTGAAAAACGCCGGTACTCATCGTGCTGTCTAAAAGCGAAACGCTCGTCGACCACTAGTAGTTCGAGGGCAAAGCCTTTATCTCCGGCACCAAGGGTGAATGTGATTGCTCCGCCGTCACTGACTCCGAAGAATTCATTGACCTGACGAATGGAATTGGTTTCCTGAAGAATTGAGAGGTGGTCTTGGACGCTTTGACCTTTTAGATAGACTTGCAGTGCCTGGACGGCGTCAGAGCCTTCTTTGTGAGACTTAAGCTTGAAGAAGAGAAACTTAGTTTCTAGCTTATCTCCGTCTTTATAAGTCCCGCGAAGTTTTAAAACTCCTTGGGTCTTATCTATTTCATAGGCATAGTGAATAGATTTACCATTCTCTCCCTCTGCTTTAAAGGAGAGCAGGTTGAGAAAGCCAACTTCGGCCTTAAGCTCTAGTTTCTGTAAGCTAGAGGCGTGGATTGTAAAGCTGCCGCCTTTGATTTTGCCATCTCTTTTGGAGTAAGAGCTGCTGGAAGTAGAGATATTCTTACCCTTAATCGCTCCTGAGATTTTGGCATCGACATCACCGATGGGTGTGTCTTGGGTAGCGGTCACTTTAAAGTCGGCATCGACATCTAATATTACTGACTGTCCTGTTACTTCATCTTTTACGTATTCAAAAACTCTGGCATTAAACTCCCCTTTGAATTTGAGGTCATCCTTACTGCCATTAATAACCGCACTGGCATCGTTGACCAGGAGATATGAGCTGGTGACGTTGCCATTTCCGTCTTTATTATCGACTTTTAAGAATCGCTTGCCGTTGAAAAGGGCATTGAGGTCTTGATCGAGAGATTCTACTCGTAAGTTCTCAAGGTCTTTCACTTCAACAATATTTACTTCACTTGAATCAATGGCATTGACTTCACCAATATCACCAGTGACTTTTATCATTTCATCGTAATCTATTGCCAGTAACTTTATGTCATTGACTTTAACATAAGAAATATTTTTGCCATCTCCACTTTCAATATTCTGTGCCAAGAAGGACCCGAGTTGGATATTGGCCTCGGTTTTGACATCGGTATTTCCAGTTCCCTCTCTGTATTCAACATAGTCAATGGTAGAGTCATAGGCAGCGATATTGGTAGTGATGGTGTCGAGATAAGTTTCTTGAGTAAAGGTGACACTTTCAGTAGAGCCATCAATTCTATTATTATTTTTAAAGTCGTTTTGAAAGAAGGAGGCATTTTCGGCAGTAAATCCACTAAAGGAACCGTCCTTTTGTTCGTAACCTGAGATACGAGCGATATTGAAGCCTCTGATAACATTTTCACCATCAGCTCCAGGCTTAAAGCTAGTGGCGGTTCCTTGTAGCTCGGTCACCATGAATTGCCGGAATTCATCGTTTTCGTAGGCAGATACTGTACGAACTAAAATATCAGCAAAGTTGCCGTCTTTATCGGACCCACTTAGTTTAACTAGTTTTCCATCTTCCCCGAATACCTGGATACTTTTTTCGGGGCCATTTTCCAAGAAGTAAATCTTGAATTGGCCTGGAGTTCCATCGTCACCAATTGCCGTGATATTGATACTGTAATCTTGATTCTCTGCAGAGACCGAATCCGCAGCAGCGCTGCCTTCGCTTATTTTATGATCCGGGTCCTCGGTGTTTTGATAAAACATTACTGAACCGTTAAGTATATTGACGCGACCATCGAGCTTGCCTTTGCCATCATCTCCTAGGGTAAAGGTTGCTTTATCAAAATCGAGGGTGCCATATTTTACAGTTTTTGTGTCAACTCCATAGGCATCGAGGCCTTCAAAAACCACTCGATCAGTAGTTCCTTCATCTTTTCCATTGGCGGAAAGTGAGAAGACGCTGGCTCCTTCAATTGAGCCAGTCGTTATATCGTCATTTTGAAAATAATTTATACGGTCCGCTTGGCCGCTGAGAAGAATTCCATCCTCAGTTTGTGAGCCATTAAAGTTTGTGTTCAATGCTTGGAACGAGAGGGTTTGGCTGCCATCGGGATTGGTTGTATTGAGCCCGAAGAAATGATCGAAAGTAATATCTCCTGTGATATCGACTTTGTCGTTTTCAAATTGGCTGGCCGAAGCGCTGCCGTTTTTTATATCGACCAAGTCGGTAGTGGTGTCACCATTTTTTATACTCTGATAGAAAGCGCTGGAGGCACTGAGGTCACCTGATGTTTCGCCGTCCACCACAGAGAGTTTTCCATCTTCAAAGAGGTATTGCGAAAGACTGCCATCTTTCGCTTCGTAAGCGGCTACTTTGGCGGCATTAAATTCAGTTAGGATTTTCTTATCGTCGTTATCGACAATAGTGACGTTGCCAGAAGCCTCGGTAGCGAGAAAGCTTCTAAACTTGTCGTTCTCATAATACTCAGCGGTATAAAATAAAATTTCTCCAAAGTTTCCGTCTTTGTCACCACCTTCTATTTTTACTCTCTTGCCATCTTCACCGAAAACTTGAACTATCGTTTCTGGCCCATCTTCTAGATAGAAAAGGGTAAAGTTTCCTGGAGTTCCGTCTTTTCCTACCGCTGTAATATCGATACTGTAGTCGGAAGTATTGTAGCCAGCGCTCTCTCCGCTAAAGCTTCCCTGTTGTATTGTTTTACTTGGGTCACTAGTGTCAGTGTAAAAAAGAATCGAGCCATTTTTGACCGTCACCAGACCATCAAAAGTGCCATCACCTTTAATACCGTGCTTGAGGCTCGCTTGATTGAAGTTGACTTGCCCATAGCGAATAGTATCTGCATCGATTGCAGAACCTGTTACACCTAATAGGGAAAATTTGTTTTTTTCGTCACCTTTACTGGTCTCAAATTTTACTGCTTCAGAGCTGTGAATAATCTCAGTAATATCGACTCCAGATTCTGTTTTTCCAATAGTTTCGAGTGAGGTAAAAGTTTTTTGAATAGAGAATTTATTATCGTCTTTATCGCTGCCGTTGACATCAGCGGCTTGGACAGAAGTTTTAATTAATTTCCCATCCTTGTCATACTTATTGAGTACAGAAGCTCCATCGACAAAAGAGATATTATAATTGTCGTCAGCGATTGAGCCACTTTCTCCTCCGGCATGCTGAACTAGACTGCCATCTTTAAGGTCGGCCTGGTAATAAGTAATCCCCCCACCAAAGACAGTTGTCTTGTCGCCGTCATTGAGGGAAATATGATCGGCAGAACCGTAGCTTTCCCTGACCACTAGTTGACCATCAATGGTTTTGGTCGGGTTGGTTAGAGCGACAGAGGTGATATTTATATTTCCATCGGCGCTAATATTTAATCCGTTATTAGTTAAGAAAGCTGAATCCGCTGTAGCAGTCGCAATATTCCCGTCCCCATTTGCAATAACCTGTGCGCTTACGTTGCCTATCAATCCAGCATTGGTACCGCCATTCCCACTACCGGGATCGGTATAGGTAAGGGAGTCTGCAACCGCCTTAACATTCGCCGTTTCGTCAGTTTGATTGCCAACCCCAGTAACTGAGGCGCCGACAAGCGTAAGAGTTTGAGGAGACTGCCCATTATCAGTACTGACCGCTGTCAGCTTGTCACTACCTATAAAGAAGCTGGTGTCCCCAGGAACTGTTTCTCCCGAGGATTCATCAAAGGTTTGATTAATTATTACGGAGGTATTGCCCTCGGCATTTACCGTATTAGTTCTTCCTAAATCTGTTGTATCTGTTAACAAAATACTCGCGGGGGCACCATCTGGTCCCGTACCGAGTGTCGAGGCCACAAATGTCCCGTTAGACTGGGTTCCACTTTCGACGTAGCTAAGGCTATACCCTACCGCCGCATTTGAAGTGGCTGTTATTTTATTTTCTGAGAAAGGATCTGAGTCGTACTTAAATGCGCCATTCAATTGTCCGGCCGATTCGACAGAGAGTTGTCCCTGGTCATCTTGGGTAATATTTAAAGTTGTCTGGACGCCAGCTGGGACTTCAAGTTTCACTCGTTTATCATTGGGATCATTTGGATTGGTAACCGTTTGAACTAAAGTCGTTGATTGGGCGACAATAGTCAGGCTATCGGCATTTTTAATATCGTCTTCATTGGTGCCAAGTCCTGGGATGATACTTGTACTTCCGCCAACACCTTCTTCTTCGGCGATAATACTAATAGTAGCGTCACCTAAATTGGTTTCACTTTTAGTTATTTTGGTTTGATCGTCTACATCTGTAATTAGTAGATTATTTGAAACGATATCTATTTGGGCTATATCTTGGCCTTCCTCGTAGGCAAAGACCGCTTGGTCAGCGGTGTAGACCGTGTTGCCTTTTACAATGACTACTGGTTTGACTGTGCAATTTGATTTGTGAGTGGAGAGTGGGCTGTATTGGCAAGTGACATTGGATGAGCCATCTAACTCTTCAGGAGTTAAGACTAAGTTCTGGTTGCCATCACCATCTACAATGATCGCAATATCGCCGTGGCCGGGAATGGTGGCGGTTTGATTGGTTCCGTCATCGGTAATCACCACATCAACAATATCGTAGCCACCTTGATCGTTCTTCACGGGGATACTTATAGTTGTTGTGGTGGTTGTGCTGTCTTCGGAATTATTAACAATATTATCGGGATCGGTTGCAGTGCCTTGATTATTTTCATTGGCGGTTTCCGCTTGCTCTACTGTGGTTTCAACTTGGTCGGGACTGACCACTG
>JABGVH010000158.1 GCA_018646195.1 Halobacteriovoraceae bacterium | reverse complement strand
TACAAGCGAGAGCTTCAAGCGTATTAGCTGGGACGATAGGGCCGAACAACAAAACATTGTCGCTTCCAATGGAAAAGCAATGCCTGCAGCAAAGAGCTCCGCTGCCCCCAGTGCTCCGGCAACTCGCTCCGAGCCTGCCACCTCAAGTAGTAACGAAAACGATGAAGACGGATTTTTACGTTAATCAAAGGAATAATAATGAAAAAAATGTACCTAAGCTTACTATTGCTCTCACTCCCCTTTACCTCGGCCTTAGCGGTAGATAAAAGTGTTGGAGGCTGTGGACTCGGATGGAAAGTTAATTCAAAACACTCTTGGATTGGAATTACAACAAGAGTGACTACTAATAGTACAACTGGCCCTTTTGGAACCACCACCGGAACCAGCGGCTGCGCTAAGCATAGTATTGTCCACAACCATAAATTGGATCAACATATGGCGGAAGCCTCATTTGATGAGCTAATGATTGAAATGGCCGCTGGCCGCGGAGAAAACTTGGTCGCCTTTTCTAGGGCCTTAGGCTGTGATGACCTACACTCCGGAATTTTTGCGCAGGCGATAAAGGCAAATTATTCAACTATCTCAAAAGAAGGTCGTAATCCCGGACAAATGCTAAGCTCTGTCCGCCGGATAATGGCAAAAAATAAGCAACTGGAGCGAGGTTGCCAGCTAATTTAAAATATCTTTTTTCAAAATGAATAAAGCCTCATAAGATAGACCCCTTATGAGGCTTTTTTTATTACTCACACTATTTTGTTCCAGCGCCGTAGCGGCTATTCCAACAGCTGCTCAATTTGAAAAAATCTCGAACAGCCGAGAATGGCGAGTTCTTCTCCATTATAAGCCCGGACTTTTTGGAGGCTGGAAAAGTCAGGCCGATGATTCACGATTCTTTTTTTCGGAAGTTGGAAAAACAAACCCCTTGGCCGAGCTGAAGGCCAGTTTCCAAAAATTAAACCAAGCGCCATCAACACAGAATCCCAATCTCAATTTGCGCTGCTCCTTTCCCGCTCGAGCTAATTTTTTAAATAAGGTCTTTGGACTAAAAGGAAAAAGACCTTGCCCCGAATTTAAGAATTGGCTTGATGCGCTTGCCCCCAGCTCTATGGCGATTGTTTATACCAATGCCTTTCCCAATAATCCTGCATCAACTTTTGGACATACCTTTTTAAGAGTCATTTCAAAAAGAAGTGCGCGGATTCAAAAGGGAAATAAGCAAAGCTCAAAATTGGATTTACTAGATTATCAGCTAGGATTTTCTGCTCAAGTCGATCAACCTGGAATGTTTGAATATATTTTAAAAGGGCTTTTTGGAGGCTTCCCTGGAAAATTTGACTTGGGCCCATATTATATCAAGGTCAATGAGTATAATAACATCGAGAGTAGAGACCTTTGGGAATATCAGCTCAATTTAAATCCCGAAGAATCTCGCAGACTGATGGCCCACCTTTGGGAGCTCTCTAAAAATAATTTCTTTGATTATTTTTTTATTGACGAAAACTGCTCTTATCAAATTTTGGCGCTGTTAGAGGTGGCCAAACCTGAATGGAATTTAACTGATCAATTTTTTATGTATGTCTCACCATCGGAAACGCTCAAACCATTCACGAAAATTCCTGGGGCCATTACCGAAATCAAATACCGCCCTTCTCTCTATCACCGTTTTAGGCATCAGCTAAATTTTTTAAATGATCTTCAGAAAGAAAGTTACTCACAAATTATAGCAGGCGAGAAAAAAATTGAGACGGTTAAAGATCCCTATGTCCTAGAAACCGCACTTTCAAAACTCAATTTCTATAAAAAGAAAGACCGTAAAAAATTTGAAAAAAATCTAAAAAAACGCTTCACTCAAATCCTTATCCAGCGTTCAAAAATAAATACTCCCGTTAAACAGAGCTTTGATGCCATTCCTCGTCCAGAGCCTCCCCACTCGGGTCACGGTGATAAGAGCTTTGAATTCTCATACGGAACTAATCCAGCCGGAAGCTTCGGCGGCCTCGCCTTTCGCCCAGGACTACATGATTTTATGGCCCTCGATAACGGCCAACCCCTCTATTCTACGATTGAGTTTCTCAGCCTCAAAATGAGGACCTATTTTGACACTAAGAAACTCGATAAAAAAATACAGCTCGATGAATTACTGTTGCTAAAACTGTCCTCTCTCTTCCCTTCCACCAGTCTCGATCAGAAAATTTCCTATGAGCTAGACACTCGCTTTAGCACTTTAAATGAACTCAGCTGTTATTCTTGCCGAGCCTTTAAGCTGGCAGTTAAGGCCGGCTGGTCGACCGAACTGCTCCCTGGTCGCTTACTTTTCTTTGGGCTAATAGGACCGCGTTTTGAGGCCCACTCGCTATTTGCTCGCGGTTATCGCTATGGCCCTGAAGCTAAAAGTGGATTGCATTTGAGAGGCCCGCGCTACCGTCTGCTTCTCGAGGTACTGGCCTTTTGGGATCTTGATCAAGTAAAAAGAGACAAGCTTCAATACCAATACCACTTGTCCCAAAGCTATACTTTAAAGGCCAACTGGGAATTACGGATGGATCTCAGCTATTATTTTCCAAAGGCAGAAAGGCCCAATAAGTCCGACTTTAATGCTGGGCTTCGTTATTATTTCTGACATTAAGACACGCCACCCCTTCAAAATAGCGAAAACAGGCCTAATCCCTTCCAAATAAGGGCTTTTACCTTCTAATTATGTCCCGCATAACCTATAAAGAAGCCAAATAAAATAAAACTAAAAACGAGACAACTATCGAAACATTAACTGAATTTACAGAGCTTAATTTACGCACAGAACTAGTCGCCAGTATTAACAAGGCCGGCTTTCAAAAAACTTCTCCCATTCAAGACCTTGCCATCCTTCCAATATTGAGTGGTAAAGATATATTTGCCCAGGCCGAAACTGGAAGTGGAAAAACCGCAGCTTTTGCAATTCCACTTATTCAAAAAATTCTCTCACATGAAAACTTAGAACAAATGGGACATGGCAAACCACTATTTGCAGTATTGAGCCCAACCCGAGAATTGGCGCAACAGACATATAAAGTTTTCGAAACTCTTGGAAAAGAATTGGGAATAGTTTCAGTTTGTATTATCGGTGGCGAGAGTATTGACCGCCAGAAAGAGCAGCTGGCCAATGACGTTCACGTAGTCATTGGAACTCCAGGTCGAATTGGAGACCTACTACGCCAAAAAGTCATCGACTTGAAAAAATCTGAAGGAATTGTTTTTGACGAGGCCGATCGCCTCTTCGACATGGGCTTTAAAAAAGATATTGAATTTATTCTTGGTCGTGCTCCTGAGGGACGCCAGCTAATTATGGTTTCAGCAACCACCAATCAAGATGTACTACGGACTGCTTATAAGTTTCACTCCCATCCAGAAGAACTCTGCGTTAATAAAGATGGGCTCATCGTGGAGCAAATTGATCACCGCATGGGCATGATGGCGCAGAATGAAAAATTCGCGTACCTGGTAAAACTACTTAGAAATCAGGAAGACGCTTACGCCATCGTATTTTGTAATACCCAATTTCAAACTCACTTGGTTGCCGAGTGGCTAATGCTTATGGGATTTAAGGCCAGTCCTATTTCAGGGGCCTTGCCACAGAATAAAAGAACACGCTTAATGGAAGACTTCCGTTCTAAGAAAATTACTATTCTCTGCTGTACTGATGTTGCCGCCAGAGGACTCGATATCAAAAAAGTTAACCTTGTTGTAAATTACGACCTCCCCAGCGAAGCCGCTAGTTACGTCCACCGAATTGGACGAACTGGACGCGCCGGAGAAGATGGACTCGCCATTAGTCTCTGCGGGCCTGAGGATTGCCAATACCTAGAGCCAATATACAAAATCATTGAAATGAAAATTCCAAAAATTGATATTACTGACGATGATTTTGCCAAAGACCTTTGTAAGAAACCATTTCTCGACCGCAAGACTCTCCGAGTGACCGAAGATACCCGCGAGCATGCTCGTGGTAAGCGTGAGCGCAATGACCGTGAAAGAAAACCAAGAAAAAGTAGTAGCGAACAAAAACCTCGTTCTACTAGAGAGAATAGAGATAATAAGCACTCTAAAACTACAATTCCCAAGGGCCAATACAGCCTTAGAGACGAACCAACTACAGAAAGGGCAGCTGGTCCAAAGGTTGATCGACGTTACTTAGAAATCACCACCAAGAAGCCTAGCGAGGCGACTAAGGCAGCTCTCAATTTCTTCGAGCTTAATGATGAAAGCCTATTGGCACTGGATGTGACCAAAGTTGGCAAAAAGAAATTTTTTCTTTTTGGTAGCAAGGAAACCAGCTACAAAATCAGTCTTAAACCAATCTTTAAGAAACTGCTTCTGCCATTTCTAATTAATATAATTAAGGAATCTGGACTTAAGTTATTTGCCAAAGTTTCCTATAAAGACGGAATCGTTCGAGTTAATTTCAGTGGTAAAGATGAAAAGATGCTGACTGATAATAATAATGAACTATTAGAAGCATTTGATCACCTACTACGACTCTATCTCTATCAAAAAATCACAGTTCCAGCGGGAACTAAGATTTATGTAAACGCTCAAAGTAGCCGAGAAAAAAATAATTCCAATAAGCAAGAACGCTATCTTATTCAATTGGCCGAGCGCCTGAAGAAAGAAGTACTCGCCAAAAAATCACCTGTTCAAATGAAACCTCTCTCCTCCGCCGACAGAAGAATTATTCATCACTTTTTTCAAGATGATAAAGACGTTAAAACTTCTTCAATTGGAGATGGACGTTTTAAGAAAATTGAACTGGCCTTAAAATAGCATTAAAAGCGGTTTTTAAGCTCACCAAGAAGGTTTTTAAAAGCCGCTGTCTCTACTGAATTATGCCAGGCGCCGGCCACAAGAGTTCCCTTCAGTGCTTCTTTTCCATAGCTATAAATAAGAGTCGATAATATTTTCTTTGAGGATGTCGCCTGGAGTAGTGGCAATTCATCTTTAATGACCACACCAGTTAGCTCTGAACCAACTTCAAAATAATTCTCAGTACCAGTCTTACCCATAGCTCTTGTGCCGGTTTTATAAGTTTGATGGAAAAGCAGCTCCCCACTTTCAAGACCTTGATCTCGGCATAGTATATTTCTCTTCTTTTCAATAAGCCTTTGGCCATAATCTAACCAGCGCAGTTCTTCTAGTGGTGACAGACCGATATGGCTATCACTGCCTATAGAATAGCTTCCTCCCGCCTCAGCAAAGGTTTTTAAGGGAAAGAGCCCATCCCCTAGATTGCCTTCGGTAGACGGGCATAGAACAACCCCTGCGCCTGTGGCGGCTAGCTGGTTTACTTCGCTAGTATCCATATGAGTGGCATGTACTAGATGAAAATTAGAATTCACGTCAAAATTATCAATTAGCCAACGGACAGGTCTTTTTGAATAGTATTCTAAACAATCTGTTACTTCTTTCTGTTGTTCGGCAATATGCAAATGGATTGGCCTCCCATCTGTGTTCATATCGACTATATCTCGAATTTGATCTTCGCTAGCGGCACGTAGTGAATGCACCCCAAGCCCCAGCTTGGCCCTTTTATAATGAGCGCAAGAGAGCTGGCTAACTTCGCAAAGCTTTTTGTAATCATTCACTGTGGCACAAATAAAGCGCCGCTGCTCTGGACCTGGCCCGCGACCAAATCCCCCTTTGGAATAAAAAATTGGAATCAGAGTAATACCCATTCCTACTGCACTGGCAGCGGCAATTAAACGCTCCCCCATCTCTGCTAAATTTTGGAATTGTTTGCCGTCTTTATCGTGGTGGAGATAATGGAATTCGGCGACCTGGGTTATTCCATGATCAAGCATCTCGCTATATAATTGAGTTGCTAAGACCTGTAACTGCTCGGGATTTATTTTCAAGGCCAGGTGGTACATCGATTCTCGCCAAGACCAAAAATCGTCATGCTCTTTGCCTTGCCCTATACATTCCGCCAAGCCCGCCATAGCATATTGGAAGCTATGAGAGTGAGCATTTTGGAAACCTGGAATAAGCATGCCATTAACTTTGTGGTCAACATCACATTCAAGTCTTTTGCTAATATTTGTGATCACTCCGGTAGAGTCAGTCGTGATAAATTGCTCATCACTCCAACCGTCTCTTTGCAAGATTTTACCAAATTTCCAATAGACCTGATTCTTCATTCCCCGAGCTCCAGTAATTTTCTGCCTAAATTCTCTAGCATTAGTATCAGATTACCTTCGATTTTTTGCGCCTTTTCCCTTGAATAGGAATTATCACTCTCATTCATATAGACGTCCTGGCACATCTCTAACTGCAGGGCATGAATTGAAGCTTCCGGGCGCCCAAATTTACGAGTTAAAAAGCCACCTTTAAAAGGATGATTAGCAACCACCTTAAATCCCAACTCATTTTGTTCTAGAGCTGTTTTAGCTATTCCCATTAGGCTCGGATGACAAGTCACTCCCTCTTGATTACCTAGTATCAAATGAGGCAAGCGCCCCTCTTCACCAAATGGAGCGTCTGACTTTATTGAGTGGGCCTCAAGTAATAGCGCCACTCCAAACTCATTTTTCATCTCCATTAAAATTTTAGAAATTTGCTGATGGTAGGGAAAGTAGAAATTATGTAACCGATCTTTCTTATCTTCTGGGCCGATAATTTGTTGCTCATTTTTATAAAGAGCCTTCCCAGAGAAAGTATGAGTGGGAAATAGTCCACTTTCTACGCGACCATCTTGGTAGAGTTTCTCTTCCGTTTTAGGACGATTTAGGTCCAGTACATAGCGTGAGTAATAGGAACGCAATAGTGGAATACCAAGCCCTGTCGAGAAGTTATAAAGTTGGTGAACATGCCAATCCGTATCCTCTGGAGCCTCTACATGGCCTGTTTGAAACTTTTCCGTAAGTCCCTTAGGGAAGTGGGTACCCACATGGGGACAGCTGACCAAAATAGGATACTTAATTTGTACGGGTTTATTTAAAATAAAGGGCTGATGCATAAATCTACTATACTAGACAAATTATGCCTTTGATACTCCCCCCCTAGTAAAACATTTGAGCGCAGTATAAAATTTTTCGAAGAGCTATGGGACCTTACTTTGGAGTAAATCTGTGTCAGCTAGAATGTACTATATCTTACTTGCCATCCACGATAATTCGCTAATGGAAGGTATGAAAAATTACTTTGAAGCTCTAAAGGGTCATTATGTTTTGCTAAAAGTTAGCAATGTCGACGAAGGACGAAAAGTTCTTAAGAAAATGTTTTCAACAGATAATCCCGACGAGGGACCAGATTTCGTTATAACCGATGAGTTTAGTGGCTGGCAGAATCTTCACCACCATATTTTAGAGTATTATCCCAATTCCCCCTTCTGTGTCTGGGGAAGAGAAACCTTGCCACCCGATGGCTTTGAAGAGAGAGAGGGTCTAGATAATTGGTGGTCGCTTGAAGACGGGAGCTATAAAAAACTGGAAAATGAGTTAATGGAAAAAGAAATAATAGAAAGTACTAACTTACCTGGAGAAATTTTCAGAAGCTTTCCGATCTATAATTTTCTTCGCAATAATTACACTGAGTGTGACGTCTTTATCAAACTTTCTGAAATAAAATTTGTTAAAATTATAAATGCCAATGCCGCCTACGATTTAGAGCTCTTCAATAAATATTTTGATAAAGGAGCACATAGTTTCTTTGTCCCAAATAAACAAGTTGAAGAATGTGGGGAAGATACTTTTCTGACTTACCTTCCTAAAGAAAAAGAAGGCCCACTCATCCAATCGAGAAAAGTTGTCGAG
>JABGVH010000157.1 GCA_018646195.1 Halobacteriovoraceae bacterium | reverse complement strand
TGTTATTTGGCTCCTATATAGTTGGCTCACATGCTTACAAAAAACATAAGTCACAAAATCCTCAAGATGATGAATACTATCCTGATACTGAGTCGAGCCCTTACGAAGATGATTATGAAGGCGGCGGAGAATATGATGATGGGGCCCCTCCAGACGATGGTCGTTGGTCTCAATTGTGGGAAGAACAGCGGCATCAAATCATTTGGGGGAGTCAGTTAATTAAAAAGGCCTCTCGTGATGAAAGGCCTCTTTTCTATATGAATTTTGTTAAATATCAATTTTGAAATGTCATTTTTCTGTTCCCAAACCTCTGGGACATATCGTGTGTGTCATCTGATTCAAATTCATCTATTAAAACATCCATCAAGTTTAAATCATAAAGTTTAAATACCTTTAAAAATTCTGATTTTACGTTTGAAATTCTTAGCTGGTCTCTTTTAGCATTTAAGGCCTTAATTGTGTCTACGAAAAATCCTATACCAGATGAGCCCACAAACTCTAACCTATTCATATCTAATGTGATTACGGAAGTAGGATTAGTGATTGTTAAATCCTCTAGCTCTTTTCTAAAGGAGCCACTATTTTCAAAATTAAGGCCTCCTTCCATGTGAATAGTTATGTTACCAATTGCATCAGTTCTTAGTTGCGCCTTCATTGCCATGGGATCTCCTCTACTAGGGCATTAGACCTTTAGTCACAAATATTCTATCATTTTGGGACTTAATAAGGGCACCCGGTAAGTATTTCGAAAAGGAATCAAAATTGTCAGTTTTAACTCTCGTCACCCTCCCAATAGGAAATATTGATGACTTAAGTGCTCGAGCAAAAGGGCATCTCGAGGATACATCTCGGGTATTTTGCGAAGACACCCGCAAGTTTGGTCAATTCATGAAGAGGGCCGGAATAACGAAAGAAGGGAAGCAACTGACTTCTTTTCATGACCATTCACAAGATAAAATAAGTCGGTTAATTGAGCAGCTAGATTCTGGTCATGATTGTTCTATAGTTTCGGATGCAGGTAGCCCTGTAATTTCTGATCCGGCCTTCCCTTTGATAAGGGAAGCGCTTAAGAAAGGACATGAGATCAATTCTATTCCTGGTGTATCTTCTGCAATAGTAGCGCTGGAACTCTCTGGTCTACCTCCACAACCATTTCATTTTTATGGATTTTTACCTAGGCAGGGACTAGAAGAATATTTTGATTCTATTTCGGGAGTGGCCGGTACCCACCTCTTTTTCGAGTCACCAATGCGTATCAAGCAAACTTGCCAACTGCTGGCAGAGAAGTATCCGGAATCCCAGATAGCAATATTGAAGGAGTTAACAAAAACCTACCAAAGTGTTTATCGTTTCGCTGCTAAAAATTTTTCTGAAATCGAAAACGATATTACCTATAAGGGGGAGTTCATTCTTGCTTTTCATATAGACAAGGTTCCGCAAGTGGCCAATAAGACCTCTAAAAAGTTGGTAGGTATGGCCGAGGAAATCATTGAAAAGGGCTCGAGTAAGAAAAGGCTGGCTAAAATACTAGGGCTTATACTGGACAAGGATACTCGAGATGTTTACTCTAAACTGATTGACCACCCCTAAACATTTAAGTTCATTAAGAAATTAGTCGAAAAGAAAGTCAGAAGCGAACATGGAGCTTACGACTAAATGATAAAGTTCAAAGATATAAGTATCGTCAATAAATTAAAACTTCAGGATCCAGAAGTTGCTGAACATATTAATTCTAAAGTTAAAAAATTTGAATACTTAATGTCCATTAGTAAACTAAATTCCTCAGGAGTGGAGTTTAAGTCAATCGTAAGAAGCGCAAAAAAATGGATTCAGAAAATCTTAAACTGTGAAGAGATTGTTTTTTATCGCTTTAAAGCAGAAGAGGAACTTTTTATTTACAATACTCATGAAGGAAAAGATAAGCATTTAAGTGAAAAGAAAATACCAACATCAGTTAATAGTTTTCCCAGAGAATGTAAAAAC
This sequence comes from Halobacteriovoraceae bacterium, assembly GCA_018646195.1. Lineage (GTDB taxonomy): Bacteria > Bdellovibrionota > Bacteriovoracia > Bacteriovoracales > Bacteriovoracaceae > JABGVH01. The sequence goes on along the minus strand of JABGVH010000157.1, from coordinate 33,239 downwards.
AATATGGCGATCACTGAATATAGTGATTGCACGGCGGATATTAAGCTGTCCTCATTACCTGAGCATTTAAAAAAGTTAGGTGTGAAAAGTCTTCTTTTGGGACCCCTCATCTACGAAGGAGAAGTAATAGGAGTCATTGAAGCTTCTTATCGGTCTCTTCATAAATTTAGCAATGAGGACCATTACTTTATGGAGGCCATTTGCAATCAGCTTACGGCATCAATGGAAAATGTAATTTTAACAGAGAGAATGAATTCTCAATTTGTGCAAATTGTTCAGTCCTTGGCCGATGCTATAGGCAAAAAGGATGCCTATACTGGAGGTCATACAAAGAGGGTTGGTGTTTTTGCAGATATGATAGGCGATGAAATGGATTTAACTTTTGAAGAAAAAAGCAATTTGAAGTTAGCGGCGGTTCTTCACGATATAGGTAAAATAGGAATCGAAGATAAAATATTAAAAAAATCCTCTGCACTTACTAATGAAGAGTTCGAAATAATGAAATCTCATCCTGCTTTAGGCCATGAAATATTAGGGCATATAGATAATTTTAAAAACGTAACAGACGGTATGCGCTATCACCATGAACGACCGGATGGTAAAGGCTACCCTTTTGGCCTTGTGGGAGATGAAATTCCAAAGCTGGCCTCAATCATCTCAGTGGCCGACACTTTTGATGCGATGATTAGTACCAGGCCTTATCGTAAAGGATTACCACCTATGGTTGCCTTTCAAGAAATATTAAATAACTCAGGAAGTCAGTTTTGCACAGAGGTCGTAACCGCTTTCGAGAAAGGCTTTAAGAAAACTCATATGTATAGGCCCAAGGGACTAGTAAAAAATAAGAGAGCAAGTTAAAATCATAGCTTAAAAGGAAAGTAATGTTAGTTAAAGTAATTGGTGGACATGGGGGAGTTTCTCCTGGCTATAAGGCCACTAGCTATCTTATAGATGGAAAGCTTCTGATAGACGCTGGTTCGGTTGCTTCCGGAATTCAAATTGATGCTCAGATACTAATAGATCATATTTTAATTTCTCATAGCCACTTAGATCACATTTCAGACTTAGCATTTTTAGCAGATAATTGCTTTGGATTAAAAGGTGCACCTTTTGAAATTTACGCCAGTACTAAAGCAAAAAATAATATAATGAACCATTTACTTAATGATGAAATTTGGCCAGATTTCACAGCTCTGCCAAGCAAGGGCAATCCCACTCTTCAGTTCCATGAGTTTGATGGTGAAAAATCACTTCAGTTGGGTGAGTATAAAGTGACCCCAGTAAAGGTAAATCACCCTGCTGGTGGACATGGCTTCATCGTTGAAAAAAATAATTCTGCGATTATTTTTACCCAGGACACAGGTCCGACAGAACGGATTTGGGAAGTGTCCAAGTCGATTAAAAACCTAAAGGCCATTTTTACAGAAGTTAGTTTTCCCAATGCCCTCATCCAAGTGGCCATTGATAGCTTTCACCATACGCCCTCAACAATCAGTGAAGAGATAAAGAAAATGCCACCCAATGTGCCGATTTTCTTGGGTCATTTAAAGCCAAATTACCAAACTCAGATTTTTAAAGAAATTGATGAGTTGGGCTGTGAGCGCTTCAGTCTACTGGGGAATGATAATACTTCCTTCGTCTTTTAGTTCCTAAAATCCTTGCCGAAATGCTTCGAAAAGACCATGATACTCCATATTAAACCTTTAGAACTTCGGAGATTCCATTGGGTTGGTTTGAAGCGATTAAAACTCCTAAATTAAAGAAGGCTAAAAAAGGTGTTAGCAACACACCTACTGGACTTTGGAAAAAATGCACTAATTGCGGTGAAATTATTCAAAGTAGTAAGCTCGATAGCTATGACCAGGTTTGCCCATATTGTGACCAGCACTTCCGCTTATCGGCCCAAGCACGACTTAACCTGCTCGTTGATAGTGATAGCTTCAAACCTTTTGGCGAAAGCCTAGCAACTACAGACCCATTTCAATTTGTTGATAAAAAAAGCTATCAGGAAAGGTTGAAATTGGCGCATGATAAATGCGGGGCCCTCGACGGTGCTATCTGTGGGATTGGTAAAATAGCTAAACGCAGAGTTTCTTTAGGGATCATGAATTTTCAATTCATGGGCGGATCTATGGGGGTAGTAACAGGGGAGAAAATGGCACTTGTGATGGACAAGGCCTTTGAAGAAAAAATTCCAGCTATCATTGTAAGCTCTTCAGGTGGTGCCAGGATGCAAGAAGGGATTTTGTCATTAATGCAAATGGGAAAAACCTCAGCAGCTAGGCAGAGATTAAAAAAAGCAGGGATTCCCTTTATATCAGTACTTACTGACCCAACAACCGGCGGAGTTGCAGCTAGTTTCGCAATGCTTGGAGATGTAAATATAGCGGAACCAAAGGCCCTCATTGGTTTTGCCGGACCAAGGGTTATTGAACAATCAATACGACAAACTTTGCCGGAAGGATTCCAAAGAGCGGAGTTCTTACTAGACCATGGCTTCATTGACAGGATAGTCCATAGGAAAAATTTAAAAAGTGAACTTCAATTTTTTATTGAAATTTTTAGTAATAAATTATCTTCAAAGTGAATAGGTTTCAGGCAGATCAAGAAAAGGCCATAAGCAAATGGTTATTCTCAAGACTAGGTAGTGAAGAATTTCGTCCTGGGCTAGAGCGACTTCGGACCCATTTTCAAAAGTTTAAAAATAAATTAATTAATGAAGGAACAAAAGTTGTAACTATTGCTGGGACAAATGGCAAAGGACAGACGGCCTTTATTTTGCAAGAACTTCTACTTTCCCAGGGGCATAGTGTTTCTACTTGGAGCTCTCCACATATCCTGTCTATTCGAGAGAGATTTAATCTAAATGGAACAATAATTTCTTATGAGCATTTAAATAAGGCCATCGAACGAAATTTTTCTTTAGCGGATTCATTAAGTTATTACGAATTTTTGTTCTTGATCTTTTGTGATGTAGTTTGCGAAAGGCCCCCACAGTTTCTTATTTTAGAAGTTGGGTTGGGGGGCCGATTTGACGCGGTTAACATATTCGATGCCGAAATGACTGCAGTAACTTCATTGTCTAGAGATCATCAAAAAATTCTTGGAAATCGTTTCGATCAAATTCTTTACGAAAAACTTGGTGTAACGCGTAGTGGGAAAAAACTATACACTTGTTTGGAGCAAAAATACCTACGAGAGAAAACAGAAAAATTCTGTCATAAATCCGAAGTAGAATGGATTGATTTATTTGAAATAAAGCAAGTTTCAAACAAAACCGATTATAGAAAAAGGAACTATAAATTGGCCCACTCCATGGCGGTTGATTTGATTTCAAAAAAGATAACTTGTGACTTTAATATGGCCGATTCTCCACAAATTGGACGATGGGAAAAGGTGACATTAGGTGGCATAAGCTTTATCTTTATAGGAGCGCATAATTTAGATGGTTTTCGAAAGATGACGCAAGCGCTTTGTAAGGATAGGGAAGTCCATGCAGGTAAAAAAATTAACCAAGTATTGGTTTCTTTTTCTGATAGACCACGGAAGGAAGTGAAAGAGTGCCTAAATATTTTATCTGACACTCGCCTTCTTTTTGATTCTCTAATACTTACTTATTTTGAACACGAAAGGGCCATGCCAAAAAAGGCCGTAGAAGGTTTGGCATTAGTTGAAGGGAAGATCAAGTTTGTTCCTAATTGGAAGCAGGAAATCTACAATTGGCAAGATAGTGGCAATAATGTTCTTGTCACTGGTTCGTATTACTTCATTGGTGAAGTTCAAAAATATATCTATTCTAATATTCATACTCGTAACGACGTCTGATTTAAGCGCAAGAGAAAGTTTTCAGTTTAATCTCGGCGATAAAATTCACATTCTTTCAGATAAGGCCTTCAGGCGTTCTCAAAATAATGTTTTTGAGGCCGTAGGCAACGTAGTTATTACCCATAAAAATAATTCAATCTATGGAGAAAAAGCGTCGATGACTTTTTCGAGTGGTGACACTAAAGTTGTGGGCAATGTTCGATATATCGGTCCTCAAGTAACTCTCTATGGTTCTGAATTAAAGTACAATTTAAATTCAGCAAAAGTATTAGTTAAAAATGCACGAATTATTTCTGATAACTACATCGTCCTAGGGAAGGAGATATCCAGGGAATCTAATAATGTCTTAATTGCAAAAGATGCTGAATATACGACCTGTCAGGATTGTCCCGAATCTTGGAGTATATTTGGGAAAAAAGTACATATAACTTTAGGTGAATATATACGAATTCAGCATGCTTTTGTAAAAGTTAAAGGGGTTGTCGTCATGTACATTCCCTACCTTATATTACCTATAAAAAAGAAAAGAGAAACTGGATTATTATTTCCAAGTTTCGGTTTTAATTTTGATGAAGGTGCTCGCTACAGACAGCCTTGGTTTTGGGCCTTAAGTGATTCAAATGACCTGACTTTAACCCCATCGATACTAGGAAGAAGAGGATGGGGGAATGAATTACAATTTCGCCAAGTATTAAAAGAAAAAGTTTGGTTTGAAGTCAACTCGCTTCAGTCGTGGGATAAAATCTATGAGCCCTTTAAAAGAAATACCGATGACTCCGGTCAAACTACATTTAGACATATTTCGGAATATGAGCATCACTTTGCAACTGGAAATAATTTTTCGCATCATTTAAATTTTACTGACTTAAATGATTTAGATGCAATACGAGATTTTGATTATTTTGCATCTGATAAAGTGACAGGCCCCGAAACAGGAGGAGGAGGATTCTTTGGATACAGAACTTCTCTATTTGATATAAATTTAGAAAGTTACTTTAATAAAAATCAGCTGGTAAAAAACCCAAAGGAATTTGATCATTCCTATGTCCAAATATTGCCAGAAGTAAACCTATCCATGCAACCAATAAGTATTCTGCATACAGATGTACCTTTTTTTAGGGATATTTCCTTTGGTCTGGATTCTGATTTCACGGTATTCAAGCAAAATCACTTTGCCGAGGGAAACTTTATAAGAAATGCTCAAAGACATAATGCTGTTCCATACCTCGACTGGAAGCTTGGATATCTAGGGCCTGTTTTCTTTAAGACTAGTGCGAAATTTGATTACCAGCATTATCGCTTCCCTTATGCCAAACAGAAAACATTCACTAAAAGTGGCTATATTTACGAGACCGAAGCATCGGTGAAAATCGAAAAAATTTATGGTCTCTCGTATCGTGATGAAATACCAGCAGATAAATTGAGTGAAAAATCTAGAAGTAAAAATGATTCGAACGTTTCGTCACAAATAGGTGGCAAAAGTATAATAGGAGTATTGCCAAAGTTTTCAAATTACTTCAATAAAGAAGTTGTAAATTTTAATAGAGTCAGTTATCGACACTCTCAAGAATATAAATTAAAACATTATTTTTTCTCAGATTCAGACATACACGGAAATGAAAAATTTAAAAATCAAATTAGCCAAAATGACGGGAGCGGTCAATTTGATTATATTGATTCCATCAGGGACAGGGAATTTGAGTTAAATCAAACTTCCTTAAGAACAACTTTACCTGTTAGAGATACGGTGGAAGTTCAATGGAATAATTCAGTCGTCAGGAAAACTACAAGGCCTGGAAACTCTCTGGAGGATGGTCGAACTCTAAGGCAGAATTTTAGGTATGACGAGGTGTCCTTTTTCAATATATCACAAGGGTATGACTTACGTTCAAATAATGACAAGGTTTCTGAACGATTTACAAGGCTTTTCATGGAAGGAAGTCTTAGTTACGAAAAACTTTCTTTCAATGCTTCAGAGTTTTATTTTTACTCAACTCAGAAACATGTATTTACAATTGGTGCAAAAAGGAAGTTTGAGCGAGGAGAGTTTGGGTTCAATCTCATTTATGATTCATTATCTACTCCTATTAATAAGCTCGTTGATGTTGAAGGAAGTTTAGATATTACCTCTCTGCTTACTCTATATGCCAGTTATGACTATGATATCGAGGATAAAAAATATACAAATAATACATACGGAATGATCTATTCTCCGGCAAACAACTGCTGGAAGTTTGACTTACGTTACTCAAGAGATTTGATAAATACCAAAATAGCTTTTAACTTTTTGATAAACTTTAATGAAAACAATTTTAGATCCCTCTCGGGGCGAAAATAAAATTTTGATTTTGGATTTTGAAGATAGCTTTACTTTCAATATTGCTGAATCTTTTTTAAATCTAGGCCTTTCTTCTACCGTCTCAACGGTAGGCGATTTTCCTTTGAACTTAAAAAAGTTCATCGACAGCGGGAAAAAATTTGTTCTTGTTTTGGGCCCAGGACCAGGCCACCCAAAAGATTATGACCAGCTTATTCCACTAATTAAAACTGCCCTTGATTCTTTCTCTATTTTCAACTTAGGAGTTTGTCTTGGTCATCAGATATATCTACGGCAATTTGGCCATAGTATTAGAAAATCAGAAAAACCCATACATGGACAGGCCAGAGAAATAGTTATTCCCGACTGGTTGAAGAGTGATAAAGGGGAAAAATTTTCTGTTCAGTTTTATAACTCTTTGATAGTTGAAGAAAACTCCAATGTAATTAGTAAAGAATTAGATACTTACGCTATTGAGGGGGAAATATTAATCGCTAAGGGTGAAAGGTTCCTAAGTTATCAATTTCATCCCGAGTCGATAGGTACATCTTGCCCCGATGTATTTTTAACCCCAGCCCGTGATTTCTTATATAATAATTCAGATGAGTGAAAGAATACGAATAGAAGGTATATATTCAGGAAAAACACTAGAAGAATTGTCTTCTAATAAGGTATTTGATTTCGTTTTTGACTTTAGACCTAAAAGCTTCAATTTCATTCAAGAGCATCATTTCTTAAAGATTATAAAAGAACTTTATTCTTCAAAACACAATTATTATTTGAGATTTGATCGTGAAAAAGATTTTGTCGTTAGCAAAATACTTTCAGATATGCTGAAAGAAGTAGAAGTTACATCTAAGAATATTTTCTTAGAGTTTTCCGATAGTAAAGGAGCAGAGTTCTACGAGCAGTTTAAGCATCCATTTTTCTGGCATTTTAATCCTCTTGCGGATGTTGTAAATATTCTCAATTGTTCTAATATCGCAGGAGTAATTTTTCCTTACGATGTAGTGGAGGAATATTATAATCATGGCGGCGCAGAAGGAGTTATTAATAATTTTATCAGTAATATATATCCTACCTACCAGAAAAAAGGATTAATTTTAGGATTTTACATGGATTGGGATTCTAATATTTTTCATAGCTTGTTTGATTTCGTCAATTTTGATTTTATTTCTCTTCCTCTCAACTTCAAGGTTGAAAAAGAATATCGTTCAGTGGATCATCACAAAATAATTCAGAATTTAGATCACTACCGGAAGCTTATAATTTAATCTTTATTTATTATCTATTTAACGATATACCTAAACTATGAAAATACTAATTACAAACGACGATGGTGTTGATGCCGAAGGCATTCGTGTTCTAGCAGAATTGCTAAAAAGCCAGCATGAAGTAATCATCATTGCACCCTCTGAAGAACGCTCTACGACAGGCCATTCTTTGACACTCGATAAGCCACTGAGATTGAAAGAACTTGAAAAGAATTTATACTCTTGCTCAGGCTTCCCAGCTGATTGCGTTTTGATTGGCCTAAGTAAAGTTTTAGATAAAAGACCTGACCTTGTAATTTCAGGGATAAACCGTGGTGGGAATCTTGGACAAGACATTTATTATTCAGGGACAGTGGCCGGTGCAAGAGAAGCGGCCTTTCACGGGGTTCCTTCAATAGCTGTTAGCACTGTGATCGATTTTGAGAACCCTACAGGGCCTTTTAACTATCTTACCGCTGCAAAAGCTACACTTACGTTGATTAACTCGGGACTAGTCTCAAAACTGCCAGAAAGGGCCCATTTTAATTTAAACGTACCTGATTGTATGACTCAAGAACTCTTAGGCTTTAAGTTCAGTCAACTTGGTATACGCAGTTACTCCGAGGATATTACTCAACGAAAGGATATGCGGGGCGAATATTATTACTGGGTTGGTGGCTACTACAAAGGCTTTGAGCCAATTCCGGGAAGTGATTGTCAAAATGTTGACCAAAAATATGCTTCTATTTCTATTTTAAATTTTAAAGGCCCATTAACCGATAAGGAGTGTGAGTGGGCCCACGAGATTGATAATCTAAAAATTTAAAGGCCTGCTCCAAGAGAGGGGCCAATGGTTTTTAAAAAATACTTTAATTCAATTCTTTCTTGGTCTTTTGTTTTCTTGATAGCTAGCTGCGCTAGTGTTCCAAGTGGTCACTATATCTTGTTGAAGAAAAAAGATAATATAGAAAAAATTTCCAAGGAATTTAAAATTCCCAAATGGGCCCTCCTTGCCTCTAATATTGGTAAAAAGTTTAAAGCGGGAAGTTGGATTTTTGTGCCTAGGAATAGCGGAATATTTGGATCTTATAACTACAGTGACTCAAAATTAATTTTGCGAAATTCAAACTTTATATGGCCAGTTCCATCTTCGCGCAAAATTAGTTCTAAATTTGGAAAGCGCTGGGGAAAAAAGCATGAAGGGATTGATATCCCTGCTAAAAGAGGAACCCATATTTTAGCAATCGGGGATGGAATTACTGTCTATTCTGGAGCCGGATTAGGTGGGTATGGAAATATAACGGTTATTTCTCATCCGAATGGTTTATTTTCAGTTTACGCCCATGCTCAGAAAAACTTTACTCGTAAAGGTCAAAGAGTTCACAGAGGACAAGTAATAGCAAAGGTAGGAAGTACTGGTAGGTCAACAGGGCCACATCTTCATTTTGAGATAAGACTAGACAGTCGGGCCATAAATCCACAGGTACTTATTTCTTCGTCTAATTAGTTTTTTAAAAGTTTTAAGTACATCAAGGCAGTGTTTTCGGCATCTTCTAATGCAGTATGTGCGACTTCACCCATTTCTAAATAATTCATTAATCCAGAACCAGAACTGCAATTTTCTGGCAGTTTTCCCAAGTCAACTTGTCCCATGATGAAAGAGGAAAGGTCTAAGACTTGATGGTTGAAATACTTGCGCATAAACTCCCAACCTAGATCTCTGTTCAAAAAAGGCAAATCAATGGCATTTAGGCTTTTCCCAAAAAGGGTCACCTTTTTGCCTTCTGGCATATTGAAATAGTTTTTATAGAGATCAGATTCAAGGTAGGAAATTAGTTCACTTTTGAAAACCTCAAGAGAAATTCCTTCTTGATGGGCCTTTTCAATTAATGTTTTATTGTGCTCTCTTACCCAAGGATCTAGCTTAGGTGATAGCTCTTCAAAGGCAGGGCATTTAATAAAGAAATGTTTAGTTAGTTCTTTCTTTAAAGATTGGGCTTCAGTACAAAAAGGAACCATTCCAAACTCAATAATTAGGTCGTGTTCGGCAAGGCCCGTGGCCTCAATATCAAATGAGAGGTATTTCATTAATTGTTTCTTAAGCTAGCAACAACTGGACAGTGATCACTTACTGATTCAAAGGAGGGACCTAGTCTATCTTCTCTGGTATTTCTACAAGAAAAGCGCTTGCAATGGGATTGAACTTCTACTTCTTGAGAGCGATACCTGTCCCAAAGCGATTCACTTACTAATATATGATCAAGTAAAGAGCTGTATTGAACTTCATCATCAATTCCGCCCCACCAATAGGAGGAGCATGCGATTGAATCTGAGAAATCAATCAGTCCTGAGCGGTCAAGAAAATTGATATAGCGAGTATAATTGTGATTTCTTAAAACGTAGTCAGTGGTATTGAAATCACCCATCATAACAATATTGTAATTCCCTTTATTTCTTTGTTCTCTCACTATTTTTTTAAGAACTTGGTATTGCTTGTAGCGAGTGTCGGCATTTCTCTGGCTGCCTCCCGCTTTTAGATGAATAGCTAAGGCAACAAAAGAATAATTACTGGCCTTGTTTTTAAAATGTCCTACCGCTGCAGGTCTTAGACCAGATTCGCAGCTGCCGTCTTCATTAAGGCGACTGTCTTCGAAAAAACGGGTGAGAGTTAGTTTTTGCTTTTTATAAACAAAGCCGAGCTTCTGTCTGGCAGTTCCGCCACAATTTGAAATTCTCACGCCATACTTCGGAAATCTTTTACCGATAAAAGATTTAAAGTCCTCACCATCTACAATTTCCTGTACTGCAATTAAGTCAGCTTTAGTATTTTTCAATAAGCTAGTTAATACACTTTTATTAGTTGCAATACTTTCTAAGTCTTTGGAGGAACCGGAATAATTTCGAACATTAAAGGTCGTCAGTGTAAGGCCGGCCTTTTTAATGAACCTTTCCTTTTTATTAGGAGAGTCCGCAAATGCTGGACTGGCGAGTAAAGAGCAGGTTGTAAAAATAATGAATTTGCTGACTAGTTTAGTAACCATTCTTTGATTCCTTTTTTCGTTCCTCGAAGGCTTTATTGTATCGAGAGAGGAAGCAGAATTGCAAATTTTCATAAGATTAATTTTATACTAATTATTAGGTGAGACTAATATTACACCAACTTTTTGATAACCAATATTTTTTCAACTAGCTAAAACTATTAATAATTAGAGATAATCAACGGTTATTCGAAGAGGTGCTGTGTCATAAATTTTTGAAATTTGTAGTAAATCTTTTATTTTTACCTGGCAGCTGAGTATCTCACTGCATATAACGCAGCGCTTGCAGTTACCCTCTCCAAAGCATGATGAAGCAATGGGAAGTTGCGCGCCTCTAAGGATTTTAAGTAGGTCCCTATTGTCATTTTCGTCGATCGTAAAGCATTTAATAACCTTTGCCGACGCAAGGCCGTAAACCTCTAATTCAAGCAAGATAAATGGCCACCTTCTCGAGGGTCTAATACAAATCCTTGAGTGTTAAGTTTTTTAAAAAATGCCAATGCCCAGAGATTACCTAAATTCGACGAATGATATAGGGGGATGCCCATACCCAGAAATTTTTGTAATTGTTCTTTACTCGCTCGGTTAGATTCGTAAAGCATGCGTAATGGATTCAATAAAAATTGATGCCTCGGAAAGGCTATAAGCGCCGCGAGATCCGAGAGGTTCTGGCTTTGTATAACTTCCTGCTCTATTAAATGGTAAATATGCTGGGCAGGGTCTCGGCCTTTGAATGAAAATAAGTTTATTTCTCTAGTTTTCTCTTTGATTTGGCAGAAAGATACAGGTAATGATTTTTCATTTCCTGAAATTAGAAAGGTCTCCAGGCCTGGTGATAATGTTTTATATCTATTTGAAGTGACAGCAATAAAGGCATTGCCTTTTGTGTCTACTACGCCAAAAGGACTCGTCTGAGTATTACTGGAATTTCTTATAGGGTAAATTGAGCGAGAATATAAATTGAGGTCTAAATTACACTTAATTTTTAAGTCATTTCTGTTCGTTAAAGAAAAATCAAACAACTTGCTTTTAATTTGGTACTCATTTTTTGGTAGCGCCTTATATTTTTTAATTATTTTACGGAAAGGGAGTTTCTTTATGGATTCCCCAACTTGTAATATTTGACCGGCCTTAAAAAAGGCATCATTAAATATTTTATGCCTACTAAGTTCTTTTTGATTTTTAACTAGAAAGTTTCCGAGTTGTGGGCCTATAGGAAAATAGGGCGGGGCATATTTATCGATAAAGTAGGCCATTTTTTTTAAACTATACTTTGAGCCATAATATAGGGCTATGGTTTCGAGACCGTACAATAGGGGATACTGACCCTTAGGACTCGATACGTCCCAGTACTCCCAACTTCCCTTGTTTTTTATGAATAATTGAAATCTCGCACTTGGTGAAAAAGTATCAGGTCTTATGTTGAGGTGTAATAGCGAAAAGAGAATACCTCTCTCGATAGTTGTAAACTTATCGCCATTAGGAATATTTTTAAGAGTTTCTGTAAAGATGTCTTTTGCGTTGAGATTATTGCTGGCCATACTGACTTTAGGTGTTTGGCCATCTTGAGGGCAAAAGATCTTTTGATTAGACTCTTTTAATGCAGGAGCTGGTTCATTATTCTCAATTACAGAATTAAAGAAACTGCATGAATTGTGAGAAACTAATATCAAAAGTATTAAGCTAAATTTTTTCATAAATTAATCAAGGTGATAAAGCCCCTCGAGTGGTACTTTCTTATCCTCGTTATCGATAGAATCGAAATCAAGGTTATTGAGGTCTATATTTTTATTATTAGGTCGGAGGAGAAAAATTACCCATATACCCGACCCTTCTTCTCTGGATAGTGCCTGGGTTTTAAAGTCCACAATTTCGAAACCTTTGCTCGTAATCTCAGTCATAATCCTATCAAACTGTTTTTCTCTGTAACCGGTATTTCTTGGGGGAGGGGCCGGAATATAGTAGGTAAACGTTTGAATTTTAGTTTTATTTTGGCCAAATAGTTTAGAAAATAAGTTTTGTAGGCTCATATTAATACCGGGAAGATTCAATAAGTTATATGTAGTAATTGTAGCAATTTAAAGGAAAACACGTCAATTTAGAAAGGTTATTCTAGGAAAATGTTTCCTAGAAAGATTTTTTCTACCATGAAATAAAATATGCGCTATAATTGATTTATGGGAGACAGGATGTTTCTCATGCAGGTAGGCAGGAAGCCGAAAAAGAGAGGGGCCTTTGCAGGGGGCCCCTTTTTTTTATCTTAAATCTCCATCTATTTTTATAATTCATCTCAATATTAAATTTTATTTTGATTTAAATAAGTTCACAATAGACAAGACTATTTTTTGTGGAGCAATTTTGAGATTTATTAAATTTTTGCTTGTTTTTTCATTTGCAAACCCACTGTATTGTTTTGAGTTTTCAATAATTCATACAAATGACTTGCACTCTTATGTTGAAGGAGTTGGGCCAGGCAAGTTAGATGAGAGAATAGGTGGATATTCTCGGATAGTAACGAAAATAAATCAACTAAAGTCAGATCTAAGGAGAGCGAAAGAGCCCTACTTATTGCTGGACGCCGGAGATTTTTATTCTGGAACATTATTTCACGCCCTCGGGCCTTTGAAAAACTCAATCTATTTTCCTGAATATGAGTTTTTTGAATATTTAAAATTTGATGCCATTACTCTAGGAAACCATGAGTTTGATGCCAAGGATAATGGCCTAGAGGTTATGCTTGGTAAGATAAGTAAACGTTCAAACGCTATTCCATTAGTATCCACAAATATCTACTTAAAGGATAATAAATCAAACTTATCTAAATATTTTGGTCCTGATAAATTGATTAAGCCTTATGTGATCAAAAAATTAGAAAACAAAGGGAGAAAATTAAAAATAGGTATAATTGGGCTACTTGGTCCAGACGGTTGTCTCGTTAGTAGGGCCACACGAAAAGAAGGAAATATTCGCTTCCTTGGATATAGTGATAGCGAAGCAGAAATTAATTGGAAGCCTTTAATTACCCGATTACAAAATACAGTAGATATATTGAGAAATATAGAAAAGGTTGATTTGGTTGTTGCCTTGATGCATGGAGGAACTTCACGAAAATCATTGAGAGGGGAGGACGATCAAGTCGCAGAGAAAGTTAAGGGGATTGACGTAATAATAGCTGGTCATACTCATAGGAAATATACCAAGAGGACAAAAAATACCTTGATTTCACAAGCTGGTTCTTTTGGAAGGTTTCTAGGAGTCTTAAAATTGAAAAAAGAAGCTGGCCAATTAAAGTTACGGAATAAAAATAAGACTTTTATAAAAATAACCTCTTCTATAAAGCAAGACACTAATTATTTGGGCAAAATCTTAAACTACAAAGAGGCAATACGTAAAACTCACTTACGACCAATGGGACAAAATTTTAAAAGAAAAATAGTTACTCCTTCTAAAGATTATATACGGAAAAAAGAAGAGATGAATGCAATGGGTAGAGTCGTAACGACCGCTATTGCGACGGAGCTTTCCTATTATTCCAAAGAGCCAATCGATTTATATTTTACGTCTTTGGCACTTATACGTAATGATTTTAAAAAAGGCTTAAATTATCAATTTTCTGATATTTTCGAATTACTTCCTATTGGATTTGGAAAGGAATTTTCACTAGGAAGTCCCATCGTTTCTTTTTACCTGACAAAGTCAGAAGTAAGAAAGTTGATTTTATTTATGGAGTATTACGCCAAAAAAACCCCTACCTTCACACCCGCTTTTTCAGAAAATATATCTTATAAGAATCGTTCGTGGGGGATCCCCTTTATTTTTCAAATTAAAGACCTAAAATTTAAGGGAAAAGATTATTCAAGCTGGCCCGAGTTGATACACGTTGGCACAACTGAATTTGTTGCCTCATATATCGATATGGTTGAGAAGGTAACATTTGGGCTAGTAAAGTTTAGGCCAAAAAATGGGAAGGGCGTGGAAATTAATAAATATTTTGAATATAAGCAAAAGGAATACCAATTACTTGCTGATTACCTAGTTAAAAATAAAATTTAAGGAAGCTTCAAGTCACTCTCTAGTACACCTTCTGCGATTTTAATAACTTCGAACTTTGAGCCATTCGGCTTAAAAATCCCATGGTCGGTAACGACTATATCAACAACACTCTTGCCAGTGAGTGGTAGTACGCATTTCTTTAACAATTTAGGAGCGCCTTGTCGGTTAAAATGCCCCATCATTATAATTACCTTCTTTGCTCCATTTACTAGGTCCATGGCCCCTCCCATGCCAGTAATTTTTTTGCCTGGTATCATCCAATTAGCGAGGTTCTGTTCAACATCTACTTCCATTCCTCCAAGAACACAGAAGTCGATATGTCCCCCTCGAATCATGCCAAAAGAAAGGGAACTATCAAAAAATGAGGCACCTTTCGAAATGGAAATAGTTTCTTTGCCTGCATTTATAAGAGTAGGTGAAGCGGAGTCGGCACTTGTTGGTCTTCCATCAACTCCTAAGACTCCATTTTCTGATTGGACCATCAAAGGAAGTTCGGCAGGTATCCTTTCTGCTATCAACGTTGGTAAGCCTATCCCGAGATTGACCGAAGAATGAGGAGTGAATAATTTAATGACCTCGTCGGCCATCTTGGTTTTTGTCCAGGTCATGATTTTTTGCTTTCTAAGGGAGTTTCTTTTGTTTTTAGGTATTCAATATCATTTTTATAGTCGGTTCCTTGAAAAATTCTCTGTACGAACAAACCAGGTAAGTGAACGTCTTCAGCGGGAATATCACCCAACTCTACTAACTCTTCTACTTCTACTACCGTTATTTTAGCGGCCATCGCCATCAGAGGAGAAAAGTTTCGCGCGGTTTCTTTAAACCATAAATTTCCGTAAGGATCTCCCTTTTGGGCCTTTATAATTGCGAAATCAGCATGTAGTGGTAATTCTAATATACAGGGGCGATCAAATAGTTTTTCTTCTTTTCCTTCTGCCACTAAGGTTCCATGTCCAGTAGGAGTATAAAATCCTCTAATGCCAAGGCCTGCAGCCCGAATTCTTTCTGAAAACGTGCCCTGAGGGATCAATTCAACTTCGATTTCTTTTGCGAGTATCTGCTCCTCGAGATCGGGATTTCCGCCAACATAAGAACAAAAAGCTTTTTTAAATTTCCTTTGACGTAATATTTTTACGAGTCCTCTGCCAGAATTTCCAATATTATTAGAAATAATACTTAAATTATTAATATCAAGTTCAGAAATGGCATCGATACAATTTTCAGCAATACCACATAGGCCAAATCCTCCACTCATCAGAGACATTCCAGACTTAAGATCACATAGCGCCATTTTGGCATTTGGGTACAATTTAGGGCTATTCATAACTTAGCATTCCTTTTATTGTATCGAGTCCTTTCTTAAGTAAATCGGTAGGCATGACTAGGGGAGGGGCCAAAATTATTCTGTTTTCTTGTCGAATTAAATAAATTCCTGCATCTATCCATGCTTCCCATGCAGGAGGAGCTACATTTAGGTCAATCGCCGCTAAAAGCCCTTTGGCCCTAACATCTTTTACATTGGGAAGACTTCTAAAAGAATCGAGCTCTGTATTAAAAAATTCATTTAATCTAGCTTGATGTCTTTGAAAATCTCCCGACTCTGTGAGTTCAAGTACAGCTTGAAGAGCAGCAAGACCTATTGGATGAGCATAATTAGTTAGGCCACACGGTAAGACATTTTCTTCAAAATAATTAGATATATCTTTGTTAACAAAAACCGCTCCTAAAGGGAAATGGCCACCTGTCATTCCCTTGGCCAAGCAAACTAGATCTGGCTTAATATTATAATGTTGATAACCAAATGCTTTTCCAGTGCGGTAGAACCCGCAAATTACTTCATCGAGTATTAGAAATATGTTGTGTTTAATACAGAGGGCCCTTATCGCATTATACCAGCCTTTCGATGGGATAATGACACCATTATTTCCAGTTATAGTCTCGAGACATATTGCTGCAATTTTTTCAGCTCCTATATCAAGAATTATTTTTTCAGTCGCTTCACAGTTAGGATCGTCATCTGGTTCGGGTATAAAAGCACTCCACTGATCAACAGTTGAAGGGTCATCATGCCGCCAGTCACCGGTAATGGATACAGCTCCCAAAGTTGCTCCATGATAGGATTTTCTACGAGAGAGAACTATGTTCTTCTTTTTAACTAGCCTAGCAATTTTTAAGGCATTTTCTATCGCCTCGGAGCCTGAGTTTGTATAAAATATTTTCCCTTCGCCTAAATTCATTTCGATTAGTAGTTTTTTGGTTGTATTTATTTTATTAGGCCAGATGGCCTTTGGGGAGGTCACAGGCATTTCTTTTAACTGGTTGGAAATGGCCTGACATATCTCACTATTTTTTAAACCAAATGAAGCCTGATAAGAAGTAGAGGACATATCCAATATCTCTTTACCTTCAGGAGTTCTAAAACAATAAGTTTCGTTAGAAGTTATGTTAAATGAGGAGGCATTCTTTTGTTTTGACCAGGTCATAAAGAATGGGAAGCTCATAATTATTCCTCGGTTGTGAATTCTTTGTTAGATAAACTAAAATTATATTTTTTATAGTTTTTATCGTGAACAGGACAACCTCTCCATAAAAAGAAGTCACCTGAAGTAATATCACCAGAAATGCCACCACAGGTATACGAAGGGTCTTGTGCTCCGCTTTCGTAATGTGAGCAGATAGACATTGGGTAGTTTTCATGATCTTGCAGTAAATTAATGAGGTCTTGATGAACGTTTATTTCTTTTGTCCTACGTTCTAAAATTTCGTAACGTATTTTAGTAGTTGAACTTATTGAATTTTTATCTTCAAAAGGGGTTATTTCGCTGCCTAGGCAGTGGTTGGTATGTATTGCTGAACCTTCTTGGCCTGACTCTATACTCGCAACTTTTTGCCCTGCAAATGGAGCAACTTCCCAGTGTTGGCCTTCGTTAACAGAGGAGACTAAATAATTATGTCCAGAGGTAACCTTAGAGCTTCTCAACTTATTCACTAAGTCTTGGTGATTTTTTTCCTTTAAGGCATTTCGGACTAATGCAGGCCAAATTACTCCAGTTTCGGCCTTGTCAGTATTTATATTATTTCCCCCCAGGAATAGTCCGGTCGAATTAAATCCCGCCATCCCAACACATCCAACTAGCGAGAAGATGATTGCGGATGGGTTATCATTTTTCCGAGGTACTTTAATTGTACTGACATAATTTTTAGCAGAGCCATGCATATCCCAGGTCTGTCCAGTCAAGGCCAAATTGTTGACCTTGGTATAAATAGTAGAACAGCCTTCATCTGGCAGGATAATATCTCTAAAATCAGTATAGTTATTGAGGATAACTATATCTGTAATTGATACATCGCTAGATTTTCTTATGCCATCCATTTCTTGTAGTATTTCTTGGTCGAGTTCTCCGGTAAATTCCCATTGCAGTTTTGCTAATTTATCTAAACTAGCTTCAATTCCGGGGTTTTTTTGAAGCATTAATTCTTTTCGAATTTCAATTAATTCTTTGATAGATGTTTTAAATTCCTCGCCGTGGGATAGTCCCCATTGGTAAGGGGAATCGGATTTTCTGTATTCGATTAAAGGGAAGTTACAATCGTTCACTTGTTCTCCAGGAAAAATTTCATATGATCAAATGAAGGACAAATTAGGTAGCGATCATTTTTATAGGAGAGGAGCTTTTGATACTTACTTGGGATTGGTCCTGTTACCCAGCCAAAGCCTCTTTCTATTTGTATTTCAATATTTGCATATTGAAGGAGCTCTTCTTTAAGTTTTTTGCTGAAATTGTCGCATATTGAGTGAAAATATTTTTTGTCCTTTAGAATATTTTTCATTCCACAATGATAATTGGAGAGTGCAAATTCATCTCCATCCCAAGTAGAAATTAACATCAACGGCTTTTCAATAAAGTAGGTCTCGTTAGTATAGATTATGGCAGCTTGTCCACCTAGTGCAACGAAACCGCAATCAGGGCGTACTTCCTCTAATTGTGCCAGAAAATATGAATCCTTTGTATAGCGGAATTGTGAGGAAGCAGTTTCATTAAAAACGAGGGGAGTTGAGTATTCCTCGCATATTGCTTTGAGTCCCTTTAAAAACTCCAAGGGAACTCTTTCCATCGTCTGTTGGGGGATGGGTTCGATCCAAACACCTAGATAAGAATTTGTCTTCAACAGGGTCTCTACCTCTTTTAATAAATTACTCACATTTTCAGTAGTAGGTGCTGCTAAAGTATCAACAGGAAAAAAACTTTCAAGCTCCTCATTTAGAGAGCGAGAGAGAAAACTTCCTGCTCCAAAATAATGACTTTTAAAGGTTAAGCTTTTGCAGTGTTTTTTATTTTTATTCCACAATAGTTTTGCCAATTTATCGATACACTCACTTTGTCCACTTGCCGTATAGCCGTGTTTAAGTTCCTTAGGTAATAATTCAAATATTTCTTTCAAATTATCTAAGTATCTTTCACTCACAAAATTTGAGAGGCATAGCTTATTGTTTATTGCGGGTAATTGGGATTTGAGGAATTCATTATTAAGTGAAGCGATACCAATTGGTGCATAAAGGCCCGAAGAAAGATTATTCGTTTCTTGGCTCCAGCTGACTGGCGAAGAATAGTACCAAACGTCCCGGTACTTTTCGTCATCTAGATAGTCTTCAGGGTTGTAAAAAAGTTCCGTTGCTCCTAATGAGGTGTTTATTAAGTGCATTGAGCTGGCCATTTGGTCTCTATTTCGACCATGAATTTCATCGATATTTTTTAAGACAGCGATTTGTGTCAAAGCATATTTTAAATATTTACCTAATCCCCGTCCTAGAAAGGGAGGCGCCACAGTACAGTCTAGCATATATAGAGTTGACTGGTTTTCGAAACCTGGGTCCCGTCTTGTTCCTTTTTCATAAGGGAAAAGTTTAAGCGGACCAGCGAAACAAATGGCGGCCAATTCATTATTCTTTCTAAGTGCTAGGCAAATCGAGTTTGGATGCTGTGTTGCTGTTTTAAATTTCTCGATTGGTGTTTGGCGAACTGGTTCGTAAACATTTTTTTGAAGCTGGACAATTTCCTTTTCTATATTTTGAAAATTTCCTTCAGTGATGACTTCAAACGAAAATCCGTGTGCCTCTTTAAAGTGATGCTCGAGTTCAGCTACAGTGCTTTCTAAAGTGGCCTTCTCGTCCTTAACGCAATTTAATTTTGCCATTAGAAGATTGTGCTGCCATATATAAAGTTCCTCAGTGTGGCGTTCGTTAGTTTCAATATGTGTAGGGGGGGCCACACGGTTTGAATTAAAAACAAACTCGGCGATCGCTGTTAAGCTGGCATAAAGGAATTCCAAATCCTTTTCACCAAATGCTAAGTTCAGCCTAAATCTTAGGGTATTGTCTCCTGCCGGATAAAATAGCAATCCATAATCGAAACGGTTCGCAATGAATTTCCCAGTATGCTCTTTATTTTTTAAATCAAAGGCAAAACAAAGACCTAGACCTCTAGGACTTTCAACAAAGTTAGAAAATTGAGAGCAAAATTTCGACAAAAAATTTCTATTTAGTTCTGCAAGCTTTAGGATTTTCGCTTTATTTTGATCGAGAGTTACTGCGTGGTGATATCCACGGATAACAGAGGCCACTTGAAATTCTTCTGTATCTTCATTGTTAGGTACATCTGAAATAACCAGGCCTATCTGAGCTTTCTTGGCACAGACAATATGTTCTGGGATTAAGGGATTATTATCTGGACCACGTAAATCAAATTGCATATGCCAGAAGAAATCCTCGCCCAGATGAAAACCTGTTTGGACCTCATCAAATATTGTTCCTACTCTAAACGCTTTTGCCATGAGCAATAAGGCCGTAAAAAACCTGTTAGAAAGATAGCGGTCTCCTCCTTCACATTGCATTGGCTCTACGATAATAGAAAAAATAGCGCCAGTTAATAATTCTGTACGGACTTTTAGAAGACTTTTAACTTCTCCTTCCATTATTGGGTCAAGTTTCCAATCAGCTGGAACTTCTATATTGGTGGATGCGGAGCTATCCCAAAAGTCACACCAGTTATTAGGTAAAGGAAGATTTATTTTTTCATCAGCAAGAGCTGGAGAGGGGCAGAAGATGGTGTCGAAGCCTGGCCACTCAAAGGGCTCTCGCTTGCTTGGATTCCAGGTGCTTTGCAAACTCATCAATAGTCGACCATGGAAACTTCCCTCAAAGGCCAAAATTTTGTTGGCCTTATTGCTTGGTCGGTTTTTAAAGCAATGGCCCAGTGCAATTTCGTTTGCCTCAGCTCCTGAATTACAGAACGTAGTAGATACACTTTTTCGTTTAAGGCTTCTTGCCAAAAAAGATTCGAATCCCAGTCTAATGCTTTTAAACTCTGCTGATTCTTTATCGTTGGTCCAGGAGCTTAAATAGTGAGCGGTACCCATAAAAGCCGAATGATTAAAGCCGAGGCCAAGGGTGGCTATCTGTGATGCTGCATCTAATAACCAGTGACTCTCTCCGGTAGTCGAGCTACATGCTAAATAAGGCCCAACACAGCGACTAAGATCAGTAAGGTAGTTCTTTTTTTCCGCAGGGATGAAATTATTTTCATAGTATTTTTCTAGTTTTTCTTTTGTTGAATTTTCTAAGTCTTTATTTATTATTTTTAATTTCATTAATTACCTTAGGAGTTTAACTCTTTAGAAATTATCCCATCTAAAAAAGTTCGATAATTATGGCCATTTCCCTCTAACATCATAGGAAACATGCTGATAGGTGTGTGCCCTGGGAATGTATTTGGTTCATTGAGGTAAATAGAACCAGTGCTTGTTAGGAAAAAGTCTATTCTTGCCAAATGTCTAATTTTTAAGCCTATAAAGGCCCGTCTTGCGTAATCTTTTACTTTTTTAATTATCTCTGGTGACAGATTCTCTGCCTTGGCCAAAGTTTGGGTTTGGCTTTCGTTGTTATATTTTTCTTCGTAACTATAAAAGCCGGCAGGACAGATAATCTCTCCTGGGTCGCTGACCTGAATGGATCCCTCGTACTCATAGACAGAAACTTCAAGCTCCCTACCTACCACTGAGGTTTCTGCCAGTACATAAGGAGAAAACTCGAAACATTTTTTTAAATGTGAATCGAGGTTTGATTCACTTCCTACGGGGTAGCATCCGACCGAAGACCCTTGGTTAGATGCTTTCAGAAAAATATTTTTGTGGATTTTAAAAAAATCTTTTAGTTTTAATATGTTGGCTTCATCATACTCAGTAAGATAAACATATGGGGTCACAGGTATGTTGAGTGACTCTAGCCATAATTTAGTTGTTATTTTATTAAAGCATATTGTACTTGTTTCATGTGTTGAGCCAAAGTAAGGCAAATTCATTAGTTCAAATACAGCGGGAATTTCCCCCGATTCACCAGGTGGGCCATGTATTACGGGGATTGCAAAATCTATTTGAATAGTCTCATTACCTTCTATTACAATTTCACCTGCTCTTCTTAATTCACACTTTCTACCATCTTGATATGTTCTTGTTGAATCTTTCTCAATTGTAACTTTATGAATTGCATATTCTTTATTTTCTTCCAGTATATTTTGAAAAAAGTTGGCACTGACTAAAGAAACCTCATGTTCAGTACCTCCACCACCACATAGAATTAAAATATTTTTAGAAGTCATAAGTTTTTATCCATATTAGATTAAGGAAGGGTCTTTCAATTTATCTAGCTCGAGAAATTTCATTTTAAGATCATCAATTGTCAGCGTCTCAGAATCTCTTGAGCCATAGGACCTTATACTCACAGAATTACCTTCGACTTCTTTATCTCCTATAACCAGCATATAAGGAATTTTCGTTTTTTGAATTTGGCGAGTTTTATACCCCATCGATTCATTTCGGTCGTCGATTTTTACTCTTAAGCCTAAACTATCAAATTGTTTTTTTAGATTATTACAAAATTCTAAGTGAACTTCGTTGTTTACAGGAACTAGTACTGCCTGCTCAGGGGCCAGCCAAAAAGGAAATGCGCCCCCAACATGTTCGAGATAAATACCAAAAAATCTTTCTAGAGAGCCAAGTAGAGCACGGTGTATTACCACTGGCCGCTCTTCTTCACCATTCTGATTGGTAAATTTTAACTGAAACCTTTCGGGCAGTTGAAAATCTAATTGAATTGTACCAAGTTGATGAAAACGTCCTAACGCATCGGCTATATCTATATCGATTTTCGGGCCATAGAAAGCGCCATCTCCCTCTTTTATGTGAAATTCATGGCCACTCTTTAAAAGAGCTTCTTTCAGTGCATTTTCTGCAACATCCCAAGTTTTGTCATCGCCCGATTTTTTTTCAGGCCGGGTAGATAGATTGACCTTTATTTTATTAAAACCAAAATGTGTGTAGCTTTTAAAAAACATTTCCATAAGTTGGACTATTTCATCTTGGATATCTGATAATGGAATGAATACATGGGCATCATCTTGGCAAAATGTTCGGACACGAGTAAGTCCGGCAACAGCTCCTGCCTTTTCATATCTATGTAATCTTCCAAAATCGGCATATCGCAATGGCAAATCTCGATAGCTATAACGATAGTGCTTAAACATAAGCATATGACAGGGGCAATTCATTGGTTTAACTGCGTACTCTCTTTCGTCAATCTTAGAGAAATACATATTGTCTTTGTAATGCTCGTAATGGCCACTGGTATGCCATAGTTCTGAGTCTAGAATTTGGGGAGTTATGACCTCTGAGTAACCGTATCTAACATATAATTTACGTACAAATTCAATCAATTGATTGTAGACAAAAGCACCTTTAGGCATAAAAAAGGGAGAAGCTGGGGCGACTTGTTCAAAGTGGAAAAGCTCTAACTCTTTCCCTAGTTTTCGATGATCTCGCTTTTTGGCCTCTTCTAAGAACTTAATATGCTGGTTGAGTTTGTTCTTATCGTCGAAGCTTGCGGCATAAACACGTTGGAGCATTTGATTTTTTTCGTCTCCTCTCCAATAGGCGCCAGCAATGTGGAGCAACTTAAAGCTAAAGGGTAAGTCACCTGTGTTGTCCACATGGGGTCCTCTACATAGATCAATAAATTCTCCTTGCTTAAAACAAGTAATTTCATCACCCGCAGGAATGGCCTCAATAAGCTCTACTTTGAGTAATTGTTTTTCCTTGGTAAAAAACTCGATTGCTTCTGACCTGGTCATCGTTACTTTTTCGATAGGAAGTCGTTCTTTTACAATTTCCTTCATTTTCTTTTCTATTTTCTTCAAATCGTCGTCATTCAGCCGATCATCCATTTCAAGATCGTAATAAAAGCCGTTTTCTATTGTGGGGCCAACACCAAATTGTATATTAGAATTAGGCCAAAGCCTTGAAATTGCTTGGGCCATTAGGTGCGCAGATGAGTGGCGGATTGTTTCTAAATCGAATTTGGCCATTAAAAAACTCCTGAATTCATTAATTTACTCTTTTATGGTATATAAAGTAGATCTCAATTTAGCAGTGCAGCCTTTATAAATCAATGAGTTATAGGCTAAAAATTACAGGGTTTCCCAACTATTTTTGACTATTAACACAATACCATGCTAAGAATTGTAATGGGTTATAAAATCAGTTAGTTACCTGAGTTTTCCCCATGGCAATTGCAGGGAGCGTACATGTCAGAAAATTTCGAAAACATGCATTCCACGATTCAAAATGATCCTTCGGTAGATCCAGCTATTGGATTCCTACCAGAAGTACATGACGAAGAGACTTACTCAGAGGACCTTATCCCACAGAGAGAAATGGGGAAGGCCTATTACCAACTTGGGAAAGTTTATTACGATAAGTCGGATTTAAATAAAGCTGAGACTTATTTTAAAGCGGCATTAGAGCGCGCGGATAAACCTAGAGATATTTTTACAATCTTTAAAATCTTAGGTTTCCTCATACGTGTTTCATCAGAGAAGCTAGAAGATGCTCAAGCGAGTCTGTATATTCAAGAAGCAGAAAATCTTGCAGAAGAGATGACTTCGGTTCTTGGAAGTCTTAGTGCTGAGTATTTTTATAATGTAGGAATTGTAAAAAATTACGGTGGAAAATTTGAAGAGGCGAAGCAAAATTTCCTTTTGGCCTACAAAAAATCTAAAGAAGAGAATGAACCTGAAGTCCTCGCCAAGTGTCTATTGGCGTTGGCCATAAATTGCTACAATCAGCGTGAATTTGAGAATGCGCTTGAGTATTTAGGACAACTTGGACAATTACTAAAAATAATTAAAAAAGCTTATTTGAATGGGGCCATGTATTTATTCGCGGCTAAGGTTTATACCGAATTAGATATGTATGAAAATGCTCTTCGGAACTTTAGCCTAGCTAACGAAACGCTTCATCAGAAAAAATGTTGGAATTTGTTCGGTTATGTATTGCTAGGCAAGGGAATAGTCCATAAAAGGATTGGAGATTTTGGTCGTGCACTTGATTATTTCCAATTAGCGAAAGAATCAAGCGACTCCTTGTCCTTCAAACGGCTAAATGAATTAGTATCTAATGAAATCCAAGATGTTAACGATAGCAGCGTGGATTTGTACTTAGATAAAACTAATCGGAAAGTAAAAGAACGCTCGCTTGGTACTATTGATTTTAAACATAGATTTGTACTTCTCGAAATCCTTTTTCTTTTGGCCAAAAACCCTGGTCAATTCTTCGATAAGGAACATCTCGCTAAATCAATTTGGAAAGATGAATATAATCCACTTATACACGACAAATTAATTTACACTAGCGTAAGTAGGTTAAGAAAATTAATTGAGCCAAAAAATACGAAAGGCGAAAAAAGAAAGTATATTATTAGAGGCAAGGATGGTTATACATTCAATCCACTAGTCAAAATTCGCTTTCATTTGGAAAATAATGTTACTACAGGTAAAACTATTGGAAATGTTGAAATTAGTAGTCCTGTATAGTGGTATAGTTTTTTCAGTTTTCTGCAGCCCCTTTGTCCATAGTCAGGAATCCAAAGGGGCCATCAAGACAAAAAGGCAATTAATTTTAGAAGATGTGGCGGTATTCCGAATCGAAGGCCAAGTATTCTTTGTTAGTGACCTTCGCCAATTCTCAGATAAATTAAAGGTAATGCGGTGTTTTAAATTCAGCTCGCTGCTTTTAAAGGCCACTGCATTGAGGAAAACGGATCAAAAACGACTTCCGAAGCTCAGTTATGACTCTCTATCGCTACTTAAAAACAAGGGATTCATTTCTAAAATCCTTAGGCTTATAAAGTTACAACTTTTCATTAAAGGTCAGAAACTTAAAATAAACCCAAACAAAAATAATGTCCTCAGGCCTGCTGGATGTATTAAACGCAAATACTCTCAATGGCCAAGTGATCTTAAGGCCTTGGCCCACGCTGAACTGTACTTTAGGGACAGGTTTAAAAATCAAGAAGGTTCTAAGAAAGAAGACGAAAAAATGAAGAAATCAATTTCTGTTTTCATCGATACAGTTGATAAAAAAATATCTCATGAATTACTTCTCTAGTGCCCACCCTTCTTTGGTAATATTCAGCAGCTGTCAAAACAATTGGCCGGATTCAAATACTCTGGATCAATTGGTGGCGTTGGATAAGGGATTTAACTTCCCTTGGAGTCTTGATCGATGGAAAGACTTAGACCAACAAGAACACTTTATTTTATTTCTGTTGTTAGAGTCAGAAGAGTTGACTGCTATGGGCCTGGTTTATGCCCCTAACTTAGAGCAGTCAGAATTAATCAAACTGACTGTTCAAGCTTGTTATAAGAGGCAAGGGAAGGGAATAAAGCTTTTAGAAAATGTAATTTCCTACCTAAGTTCTATAAAAGCAGAGTCACTTTTCCTTGATGTTGAAGAAACTAACCTTGCGGCCCTCAATTTATATAGAAATCTAAATTTCAATGAGTTAGGGGTGAAACAAAATTTTTATGGGCCAGGGCGCAATGGGATTAGTATGCGGCGGAGTATTGACGCAACGCAAGCATAATGAATTAAATTAATTAGCCCATAAATTGCCAAAGATTGTATATTTTGGTATCTCTAGATTCGATTTATTAAGTAGTTGTTATCTTTAGGGCGGGTTTTTTAATACTGCCCTTTTTTTTATTAAATTATGATGATTTTAGACATTGAAAAAACGGGTATCAAGAAACAATTTTATGACCTTTGTCTAGAGGTTGTGGATAGCTGTCAGCTGAGTCTTTATGACATGGATTATTTTCCTGGCAGCCATGAGTTAAAAGTTTTTGTTTGGAACACGGAAACAAAGACAGCTGAATTAAGTGATTGTGTTTCAGTTGATAATGCTTTCTCACCTTTTATCGAGACTGCTGAGTGGATGCCGAAAGAGTTAACTCTTGAGGTTTCGTCACCAGGCCTATTTCGCAACTTAAGAAATCGGGAACATTTTGAAACAGCTCTTGGAGAAAAAGTTTTTCTTCATTTAAGCAAACCTCTCATAAGTGATAAATTTGAGAAAGGTTTACCAAAAGCAATCAATGGAAATAAAAAAATTATAGTAGAACTTAAAGAGGTAAATTCAGAAGGGCTATTATGTGCTTACGAGAATGTTACTTTTAATATTAATTTTGAACAAATAAAAAAAGCAAGTTTAGAAACAGCATTTTAGACAAGGTTGTTTATAAAAAGGATGTAAATATGAGTTTTTCCGAATTAGGTAAAGTTATTGAGGTCTTGGGAAAAGAGAGAGGTATCGAAAAAGGTATTGTTGTAAAAGCAATCGAACAAGCTTTTTTGGTCACTGCTAGAAAGAAATTTGGGATTCAGGGAGAATATGAAACTCGTTATAATGACTCGGACGATGATATTGAAATTTATCAATATAAAAACGTTGTGGAAACTGTTCGGGACTCAATTATAGAAATTAATCTTGAGGATGCTCAAGGATTAGATGAAGATGTAGAAATTGGTGATCAGCTCGGAATTCGGATTGAAAACCCTAACTTTACTCGTGTCGATGTCCAGACTGCCCGCCAGATTATATTTCAAAAAGTTCGAGATGCGGAAAGAGAAATTTTATTTGCAGAATTTAAGCACCGTGAAGGCGAGTTGATAACAGGAATCGCTAGGCGTTACGAGCGTGGAAATATTATCGTAGACCTAGGGAAAGCTGACGCAGTTTTACCCCGAAGGGAAATTATTTATGGGGAGAACTTCAAGTCAGGCGATAGAATTCAGGCTTATTTGACTGAAGTTGTTATGACAAATAGAGGGCCCGAAATCAGATTGTCTCGTACCAGCCCGATGTTTTTAGTGAAACTATTTGAAATCGAAGTTCCAGAAATTCAAGACGGAACAATAGAAGTTCGTTCTGCAGCTCGAGAGCCTGGTCAACGGGCCAAAATTGCAGTGATTTCGGTCGACAAAGACATTGATCCGGTTGGAGCGTGTGTTGGTATGAAAGGAAGCCGAGTTCAGAATGTAGTAAATGAACTACAGGGTGAAAAAATTGACATTGTAAAATGGTCAGATGACCTTGAGACTTTTGCCCGTGCTGCTTTGGCCCCTGCAGATATCACTAGTATTATGCTTGATAACGAAGAGAAGATTTTGGATGTTGTAGTTGATGAAGATCAATTGGCCCTTGCAATTGGTAGGCGTGGACAAAATGTTCGACTAGCAGCGATGTTAACAGGCTATAAAGTAAATATTATTTCTAAAGTAAAACTTCAGGAGAAAATTAATAAAGCGGTTGAAAACCTTCTTCAGCTGCCAGAAGTTAACGATACTCAGGCGCAAGTTCTGGTACAGAATGGAATTGAGTCAATCGGAGACTTTAGTGGAGTAGAAGCTTCTCTATTAGTTGATATCTTACAGATTACTCAAGAAGACGCTGAAGCTATGGTAAAAGCTACTTTAGCAGTAATAGAAAAAGGTGAAGTAGAGTTCCAGCCGGAAGAAGAAGTAGAGATGGTTTCTGCCTCTGCTGTACCTGCTTACAATGGATTAATTCAAAACGATGGATCCGAAAGTCAGGATGATAAGGATAAATTTTCAGATGCCGAACGTAGACTCAGAGAAGAGTTAGCGGCTTTTAAATTAAAATAATGGAGCATTTAATGCCTAAAAAGATTTTTGAATTGGCCAAAGACTTGGATATGAGTTCTATCGATCTTGTTGAAGACTTAAAAGGCAGAGGATATTCGGTCAGAAATCATATGACCACTCTGACTGAAGAGGATGTCCAGAAAATTCTGGCAGTGTTTGCTCAAGAAAAAGAAGAAAAAGAAGTAGCGGCAAAAAAAACCAAAAAGAAAACCAAAAAGAAAAGCGCTACTAAAAAAGCTAAAAAGAAAGTCGCAGCTGGATCTGCTTCCGCTACTAAAAAGTCAGCTAGCAAAAAGAAAAAAACAACAAAAGCGAAAGGTGAGGAAGCTGAAGCCGCAACTGTTTTAAAGAAAAAAACAGTCATTCGCCGGAAAACAAATCCTGCAGATGAAGTTGCTGTACAGGAACCTGACGAATTTGAGCAGATTGAAGCGGGAGCAGTAGAAGCTGGAGCTCCTGTAGAAAGCGAAAGGCAAGAAGGCTTGCAGGTAGTGTCGCGACCAGAGCAGGTTGCGGTTAAAGAAGATGCGTCTACCGAAAAAGAAGTGTTTAAAGAAAAGGTGCATAAATTTACACCTGTGTTTATACCAGAGAAAAAAGCTAAAACTGAAGCACCAAAAGCTGAAGAAAAACGCTCTGAAGCTAACCCAAATGATCCAAATGCCGCCGCGACTTCATCTACTGATGAAAGTGGAGAGGGTAAGAAAGATAAGAAAAGATTGGGCGGTCTAGCATCAATGATGTCGGGCAAAAAGGTTTCGCAAACTCGCTCACAAGTACTTTCAGAGTCAAGATCAGAAAGTGAATTAAAGTCATACGCTAGCTTAAGTGGCCAGGGCCGTCCCATATACACCCAAGTTAAAAGAAAGAGGATATTTTCAGGTGCTTCAAAAGGCACTGAAGTAACTGAGGTGAAAGGCTCGAAACGAGTAATATATCTTCACGACGGTGGATCTATTACCGAGGTAGCGAAAAAACTATCTATCAAAGCAAAAGATTTAATTGATCAATTGCTTGATATTAATCTGCTGGTTAAGTCCGACGATTACGTTGGAATTGAATTAGCAGGTGAAATTGCAGCACTTTATGATTATCGTGTGGAAAACCGCGCTTTTGATGAGGACGATGTACTTGGTAAGGAAACTTTAACAGATGAGCAAAAAAGTAAATTTCCTCTTCGTAATCCAATTATTACAATAATGGGTCATGTCGATCATGGTAAAACTACTTTGGTTGATCATATTAGAAATAGTAAAGTTGCTGATGGAGAAGCTGGCGGGATTACCCAACATATTGGAGCCTACTCGGTTAAAGTTGGAGAGCAGACGTTAACTTTTCTTGATACTCCAGGACATGCGGCCTTTGCCTCTATGAGACAACGTGGAGCTGATATTACAGATATTGTAGTCTTGGTAGTAGCGGCCGATGACGGGGTTATGCCTCAAACAAAAGAATCAGTTCGCTTTTGTGAGCTTGCTGGAAAACCAATTATTGTCGCAATTAATAAAATGGATAAAGAAGGCGCAAATCCCGATCGTGTGAAACAAGAATTAACTGAAGTCCAGTTAACTGCTGAAGACTGGGGTGGAGAAACACAAATGATCCCGGTCTCGGCCTTAAAGGGAGAGGGAATAGATAACCTTTTGGAGGCGATTGCGCTTCAAGCAGAAATGATGGACCTTCGCGCAGATCCAAAAGGTAGCGGAGAAGGTGTTGTAATTGAGTCGAAGATTGAGCAAGGTCGCGGTCCAGTCGCCACCGTTCTCATTCAAACCGGTACTTTAAAGAAAGGTTCAAGCATTGTTGTTGGTGAAACTTATGGGCGGGCCCGTAACATGACTGATAGCTTTGGAAAGGCGCAAGAAAAAGCTGGTCCTTCCATGCCTATTCAAATATTGGGTTTGAACGAAGCTCCAATTCCTGGTGATGTACTTAATATTGTGAAAAATGAACGCGAGGCCAAGAAAATTGTCTCAAATAGGGCCGAAGAGCGAAAAATGCTCAGTAGTGGCGCACCTGTTGCTAAGGTCTCGTTAGAAGACTTCTTTGCGGCATCTGCGGACTCTAATATTGAGTCCAAGTCCTTGAATTTAGTGGTTCGAAGCGACGTTCAGGGCTCCTTTGAGGCCATAAAGCAGTCACTGGCCCCATTGGGTAATAAAGAAGTAGAAGTTAAGGTTATTGGTGGTGGAGTTGGGCCTATTAGCGACAGCGACGTCAACCTGGCAAGCTCGGCCGATGGATTCATTCTTGGATTCAATATGCGTCCAGTTACCAGTGCAAGAAAATTAGCAGAGACCCAAGGTGTTGATATTAAGACTTATTCAGTCATATATGAATTGATTAACGATATAAAATTGGCAATGGAAGGGTTATTAGACCCAGATTTTACCGAAGTTTTCATTGGTCGTGCCGAAGTTAAGGAAACTTTCTCGGTTCCAAGGGCCGGAATTATTGCAGGGTCTGTTGTAATCGACGGAAAAATTGCTAAAGGTTGTAATATACGATTACTCCGCGAGGGGAAAATCATGTTCGACGGTAAAATGTCTTCGCTAAAACGTTTTAAAGACGATGCAAAAGAAGTTAAGGCAGGCGTTGAATGTGGGATTGGACTTGAAGATTACAATGACGTCAAAGTAGGTGACCTTTTTGAGGCCTATATGATGGAAGAAAGAAAACGTACGCTTGAGGAAGTTGCGGCAGCAGAATTAGCAGCGGCTGCCGAGGCCGAAAAAGAAGCAGCACGTTTAGCAGCAATAGAAGCTGCGGCAGTAAGCGAAGAAGAAACAACTATAACTCAATAAGAGAAAGAGCGAATTAGTATGGCGGGTAAAGATTTAAGTAAATTTAAACGTTTTGAAGATCAGATTAAAAATGAAATTAATCGGTATTTGAGACTTGGCAACTTAGGTTCAACCTTGCTTTTAACTAGTGTTACAAAAGTTAAGTTAAGCAGTGATTATTCAAATGCAGAAGCTTATTGGGACACCTTTGACTCTGCTTCCAAATCTGCGATAGCAGAGGAATTTTCTAATAAAAAAGGTAAAATCCGCTCACATTTGGCGAAAACTTTAAAAGTTCGTCACACACCTAGTTTGGACTTTCTCTATGATGCTCAATATGAATGCGAGACTGCCATCACAGACCTTCTTTCCAATGAGGCGCTAAAAGGGAAATCTTTTAGCAATCTGTAATTTTTATGGGCCCTCATTTTGTTTTAAATATATGTAAAGAACCCGGAATGACATCTTACGATGTTATTCGGATCATCAAACGAAAACTTCCTAATAGAAAAATTAAAATAGGCCACTTAGGGACATTGGATCCTTTTGCAAGCGGAGTGCTGCTGGTTGCTCTTGGTACGGCCAATAGATTAAGCCAGTACATACATGAATATTTACCAAAAGAATATTTAGCAAGCGGAAAGCTTGGTCAAAAAATGGATACAGGTGATTTAACAGGAAGCATATCTGAGGAACGCAAGGTTTGTACCAAAGACATAAAAAATGATTGGCAAGGTGAGATAGAAAACAAAATGACTGGTGCTTATTGGCAAGTCCCTCCTGCCGTCTCGGCCACCAAACATAAAGGGAAGCCCTTATATAAATGGGCCCGAGAAGGAATTCATATTAAAAAGGAGCCGGTTCTGAGGAATATTTACGAGCTTTCTTTTTTAAATTCAGACTTTCCCAGTATTAAGTTTAGGACAAGAGTTAGTTCAGGAACTTATATCCGGACGATGTTTGAAGATATAGCAACTGAATTGGGAAGTATCGGCCATTTAACCGAATTACACCGAAGCAAGATTGGAGAGATTGAATCAAGAAACGGAATTTCGATAGAGGATCTGAAAATGATGTCTTGGGAGGAATTGGTTGATACTGGCATCTCTCTAAATCGGGCGCTGCCACTAAATAAATTGGTTCTTAGTTCTGAAAAATCCATTTGGTATGAAAATGGAAGAGCGGTACAACTGGAAGATGGTGCAATAGAGAGCAATGATGAAGGGGATGTGGTTGCAGATGGACTCATTTGGGTTAGCGATGCTAACAAAAATTTACTCGGTCTCGCACAACTTGATGGATCGACAGTGGCACCATGCGTAAATATTCCCTCCGATTAAATCCTTAATAGTCGTAGAAATGCCACACTTCAATATGTTACAATCCATTAGACAATTAATTTATGATTTTTAGGAGTTTCCAGTGAGTACTATTGGTTTAACCATGACCGTTTCAGTTATTTTAGGGCTATTTATTGTTCTTGGTCTTGGAATGGCAAGTCTTACCAGCGGAGCATTTTTTTTCTTGTTTGGTAGTCCTCGAATTACTCTTTTGAAATCTAAGAAAGGAAGTAATGGTTTCGCATTCGGTTTTAAATGGGACAGTGTTAGAGAGCCAGTCAAATTTAATAGAGTCCAATTAAGACTTTTTAACCCCTACGGAAGCCCTACTCAAGTTGCAGTCTCGCAAGAGTTTGATCTTAAGGGCGAAACTTTTGCCGAAGATTTTGATATGGGGCCTGCCTTTGATAATTTGATTCACGCCGATGGGCTGGAGAAGGGCTTAGTCCAAGTAGAATTGACATCATCAAAAGATGGAGTAACTTTTCAAAAAGAAATGAAAGGTGAAAAATTTCTAAGACTTAAAAATGCAAGCCAACAATCGGCCGAAGATTATAATAAAAAAAATACAAAAT
>JABGVH010000216.1 GCA_018646195.1 Halobacteriovoraceae bacterium | reverse complement strand
GCTTGTAATTTGGATATTTCCAGCTTGGAAGTATTTTTTCAAGTTGGCCTTAGCGTCCTTACGTATCAATTTGCGATGGGAGGAATTTGGCATGCCCATGTAAACCCAGCAGGCACCGCCGTATAAAATTCCGGTTATAAAACACCAAGTTCTAGTGCTTCCTACCGGATAACTTTTTCGGAGGACATATTTTCCGGACTTACCATTTTCTGTAACGTACTTGGCCTTATACTTTAGATAAATTGTAGAGCAAGAAGAGCTCATCATAAGGGCCATTAAAATCCAAGTTAATCTCATTACAGCTAGTCTCCTCTAATGTTTGCAGACTTCTATTTTAGGGACAATGGCGCTCGAGGACAACCTTATAAAGGCTGGGGCAAATTGAGATGTCGCATAGCAGTCAGAGTTTCACTCCGTCATTTTACGATAGGCTGCCGAGCTGGATCAATTGAGCAATTACCGCTTTGGCGGAGTCAGGATTGAGGGGTTTGCCGTAGTTGGTCAATAATTGGCGACCTAGTACATTCATTCCTAGGTAAGACAATTGTTGGCGCATGCTGACCAATGCGTGGGCACCGCCACCGCCACTATGGGTGGCTATTACCGCTGGCTTGCCGTTAAAGGCGCCACGCCAGTCATCACCGTCAGTTGAGCGGCTGATCCATGCAATAGCGTTATTGAGTGCAGGAGGGACGCTGCCATTGTACTCAGGAGCCACAACCATCACTGCGTTGGATTCCTGCATTGTTTTAGTCAATTGGCAGGCCTTGTCAGGTATTCCATTTTTTTCTTCTATGGTGCTGTAAAGGGGAAGTCCGAGTTCCACTAAATTGATAATTTTAGGGCTGGCCCCTTGTTCACTCGCAACTTTCTCAAGCTCTGCGGCTAATTCGAGGTTTTTGCCGACGCTGGCGACTAATATAGTTATTTGACTCATGCTTTCTCCTGATTAAACTTAATAGAAATCTATTCGGGGAATCACCATGAGTCAAAGTTTTTGGCGCAAATGCGCGACTTGTAAAAAAGAAATCGGGCACTTAAAAATCTATCAAAAGTGCAGCGTCAGTTCCTGTCGTAAAAATGTCTACTGCTCAGTGACCTGTTGGGATGTCCACGTTCCAGTGATGAATCATAAAAGCGCCTGGGCGGAAGAGATGACAGCACCTGGTCCTGAAGCGGCCAGTGATGAAAGGCCTAAGCGAAGAATTATAGTGGGTTCAAAACCAAAAGAGAGCATAATCCCAAAGGGGGACTTTCCCATCGACGTCTTAATTGTCGCCTCTAAACTTAAAAACTACGTCAAAGAAAAACATGGCATGAACACCTCCGGCAATGTGATGGAAGCGCTTAGTGAGGTTGTCAGGCGGGCGACCGATGATGCTGTTGAAAAGGCGACAATTGACGGCCGTAAAACCCTAATGGACCGCGACTTTTAAAAGGAACTAAGTATGAAAAAAATATTAGCACTCTGTCTTTTCTTAACCCTCTCTTGCGCCAACAAGTCACCACTGGTGATTGCCCATCGCCAGGCCCCTGCTTACCTGCCGGAGCACACTCTCGAGTCGGCGACTCTGGCGCATGGGATGAATCCCGATTACTTAGAAATTGATGTGGTGATGACCAGAGATAATCATTTAGTAATCCTCCACGATATCCATCTCGATACCGTCACCGACGTCGCCAAAAAATACAAAAATAGAAAGAGGAGTGATGGCCGCTACTATGCCATCGACTTTACGCTGAAAGAAATTAAAAAACTGCGAGTGCACGAGCGCTCAAACCTAAAAACGGGTAAACAAAGGTACGCCAAGCGTTTCCCCAAAGGTAACTCACATTTTCAAGTACCCAGTCTCGAAGAATTCATTGAGCTCCTGCAAGGACTCAATACGGTTCGTAAAAAGGACATCGGTCTCTATATCGAATACAAGTCACCGGCCTTTCATCGCCGGAATAAGAAAGATATCGAAAAGCTAGTCCTCAATAAACTTAAAAGCTATGGCTATAATGATCAAAACGACAAAGTCTTTTTACAGTGTTTTGACGATAAAAGTTTAAAGCGAGTGAAGTACCAATTAAAAAGTAAACTCAAACTAGTCCAACTTATAGGCGAAAATTCTTGGGGCGAGTCTAAGACGGATTATGACAAACTTAAAACTGCTGAAGGGCTCAAAGAAATTTCAAAATACGCGGTGGGAATCGGGCCCTGGATTCACCACGTGCTCGACCACAAAAGCGGAGG
>JABGVH010000121.1 GCA_018646195.1 Halobacteriovoraceae bacterium | reverse complement strand
TTGCTTTTAAAGTCTACGGCGATTATCGGGTTTGGAAGAAAATTTCAGATGCCAACCCGGGAGTCTCAGTCAACGGACTTCGAGCAGGAACTGTCTTAAGCTATCCTACCCCAACCGCACTTTTTGATTGGAGCCCAGTAGGAAATCCTTATTTGGTAAGAAATGGAGATACTCTCGGTCTTATCTCAAAAGATAAGTATGGAACTTCAAATCGCTGGAAAGATATTTGGAACAATAATAAACCATTAATTGTTGATCCAAACCTCATTTTTGCAGGGTTCACTATTTACTATAAGTCTGACAGAGATGTAGCTTCTGAGTAATGAAAAAAGTACGAAAAAGTTTTTCTAATATATTAAGGCCCTCTTGCTGGAGGGTTTTTTTTATTTTTTCTGCACTGCTTTTTACTTCCTGCACCTCTATTCGTAATTTCCTTTGGCCAGAGAATCAATTCAATAGCATTCAAAAACAAATATCTGTCGAGAATAATGCCGATTACTTGGATCATTTAGAAGCGGTGGCCATAGATTACCTCGCCTCTAAGCGAGTATCTGAAGTCAAAATAAGCCCGCGCAGCGTGCGCTTTTTAGAGTCAGCCTATAAAAAAATTGTAATGAATAATGAGCTAATTTTTAAGAAGAAATTAAAATTGAATTTCCATTTTATTAAAAGTAAGACGCCTTTTTACTTTTCTCTCCCAGGAGGGCATGTTTTTTTCTCAGTAGGGCTGGTTAAAAAATATTTTAAAAATGAAGAAATATTAATCTCTGCATTAACTTTCGAATTGGTGAAATTACATAAGAATCTATTTATTAAAACTCAAGTAGTGCCTACTGGTTATTTGAGGGTAGAAAAAATGTTATCTTTGACACGACTCCCTTTACAGGTCAAAATTGAAATTAACAAATGGGTTTATTTTGCTATGAAGCGTTCGGGTTATGATTCTTCGGCACTTTTAAACTGGATTCAAATTCAAAATAAGAATACCCTGGATTTCACGGTACAATGGGGAAGAGTAGGAAATATTTCACGAGAGGAATTTTCCCTTAAAAACTTCATGATCGGTCAAGGGATCGAAAATGGAAATACGACAACAGCAGGATATAATTCATCAAAAGAATTCTATCACCTTTTAAAGGATATTAAGCGGATCAATATATGAAACCCGAGACTTCAGAAAAACTTTTTGTTTCGAGCCTTTTTAAAGAATCAATCGAGAAAAATAAAATACCTCAATGTGGCAGCTTTGATGTGGACCGGTTAACTGGAGATGCTTCTACTAGAAGTTATTATCGCATCCTAACTAATTCAACGAGCTATGTAGTATGTCTTACCACTCCTGAGGAAGATATTGAAAAAGAGATTCCTTTTTTAGATGTTCAAGGAGTTCTCAATAATCACAAGGTTCGAGTCCCTCAAATTTTTGATAAAAACTTAGCAAAGGGTTACCTATTAGAAGAGGACTTAGGAGATACAACTCTTTTAAAAAGGATGGCCTCGATCGATTCACCGAAAGAAGAATTTTCTTTTTATAAGAGAGCAATTGATCAAATGATCACTATTCATGGCATAGAAACAACTCAATACCAGCAATATGAGTTCCCTAAATTACAATTTGATTTTGAGAAACTTATTAGCGAGATGCAATTCTCAGTAAAATTCTTTATAGATAGATTAATTGAAAGACGACTAACGCCTGAAGAATCAAAACTAATAAATGAGAGTCTGGCAAAGGTATGTAACGAACTTGCTAATCAAAAACAAGTCTTAACTCATAGGGATTATCATTCAAGAAATATTATGATCTTAGGCTCTGCTCCAAAAGAAGAGCAGGTCATTATTGATTTTCAAGACGCCCGTATGGGAATTCCTCAGTATGACTTGGTCTCACTTTTGGAAGACGCTTATTATGACTTAGATCCTAAAAATAGAGAAGAATTAAAAAGATACTATTGGGATAATTTTTTGAAAGACCAAGGTTTTCAAAAAGACTTTGAACAGTATCAGCGCCTCTATAATTTAATGGCGATCCAAAGGGTATTTAAAGCAATAGGTAGCTTTTCATTTATCTATGCCGATAGAAAAGATAAACGCTACTTAAAATATATTGGTTTTGCTTATGAAAAGCTTAAGCATTTTCTCTTTGAATTTGATGAACTTTCCGATCTTAGAAAAACACTAACTCAGATTTATTATGAATATTGAGTATGGCTATATTTTAGCGGCAGGGCTAGGAACTAGGATGGGACCTATCGGGCTACAAGTTCCCAAAATACTATGGCCTCTATTTGATTTCCCATTGCTTGAATACCAGGTGCGCTATCTTAAAAATCTTGGCTGCAAGAAGGTATTTATCAACTCCCATCACCTCCATTCAGAGGTAGAGGGGTATTTAAAAAAACGTCAATTAGAGGATGTAGAACTACTCTACGAGCCAGAACTTTTAGGGCCCGGTGGCTGTGTTCACAATTTAGTGAGTATTTTAGGCGTAACAACAGGAACGATTTTGATAAATAATGGCGATCAGTTTTATTTCTTTGATCAGTCCTATCTCAACCGGGCGATGGAAAAAATTAAAGACTGTAATGCTGTATTAATGGGTTTGGAAGTAGCGAAAGGTAGTCATTATAATGAAATAATTTTTGAAAATGACCTATTGGTAGATATCGTAAAAGCTCCTAGCGACCGCGGCTATACAACCTTCTCTGGGATGAGCTTGATAAATATAGAAAATCTAAAAGCAGTAGAGGGCAAGTCTAATTTTTTTGGCACTGTTGCTCCCTACCAAAAAGAAAAAGTCGCGGGTGTAAATATTCCAGTTGCCAGCTATTACGATTTTGGCTCAGAGCTTGAATACCATACTACCTGTAAAAAAGTCTGGGATGAGTTGATTTCTGATTCGGACTCGCCACTGGTTAGTTTATGCCACCAAGTAGGGGGAATAGACTCCAAAAATATTCATGCCGCA
Organism: Halobacteriovoraceae bacterium; assembly: GCA_018646195.1. Taxonomy (GTDB): domain Bacteria; phylum Bdellovibrionota; class Bacteriovoracia; order Bacteriovoracales; family Bacteriovoracaceae; genus JABGVH01. The sequence continues at coordinate 4,272 of JABGVH010000121.1, read as the reverse complement.
GAAGCTAGTTACGCCAATCAAAAGAAGCAGGTTTTAAAATTTTTAGATTTTGAGCTGACAGCGAATGAGTTGAATTACCGCGACATAAAAATTGATTTAACCGGCAAATAGTGTTTTTTCACTCTTTTCAATTAACTTAATACAATCCACCGGACAGACCTCGACACAGAAATTGCAAAGGGTGCAGGACCATGTTTCAATGGCATACTGGTTTTTATTCTTGAGTACTGCGTTCTCTGGACAGATATAAAGACAATTGTCGCAGGCGATACAGGTTGAATTAATTTCAAGTATTGGAATCATTACTATATTATAAATGACAGTATCGGTCTCAACTATACCGGGCAGCAGAGGTCCCCTTGGGCATAAAACTATACAAGAGAAGTACGGTTATAAAGAACTTGATTTTTTTCCTCTTCTTTTCAACCTTTTATCTTCAAATTGTTTATTCTATTCATCACGGTGTGAGTGCTCTGGATTTTGTTTCGTTCTCACGAATACTTCAGGGAATGCCAGTGCTACTTGGCCTCTTTGCCGTAACCCTAATAACAATATTTCGTGCCCAGGATATCTCGAAAGGATTCTTCATCTTTTTTGTAGCGCATATCTTTTATTCCAGTTTCTCGCTTTTCTTTTTAAGCTTTAATAAAACGATCTTAGTTTTAAACTTTATTTTTATCCTGACTGCTTTTTACTTTTTTCTCTTCTGGTACCTAGAGCTTGAGGAGGCGATCTATCGCCCTGGCTTTAGCAATTATCAAATTGGCAGGAAAACGGAGTATGATTTCAATGTAGTGCTAGAATCCGCCAATGGAAAAACTGTTCCGGCAGTCTTAAGTAATTGGGATGAGAATGGCTGCTTTTTACTTCCGGTGGACGACCTGACTTCAGTCAATAAGGGAAAGTGCCTGCTTAAAATCAATTATGAGAATCGCGATTTTCAAGAGCCTGGAGAAGTAGTCACTCGCTACGGGATTGGTCGCGGTGTTCGCTTTTATTTTAAAAATAAAAAAGGCGTTGATCATCATGGGTGGAAAGAGTTTTATGCTATAATTAGGGACAGAGGTTTTAGTCCTCGCTTAACAGCAACTTAATAGAAGGCCTAAAAGTGAAATTTCTCCCCTTCCTTATAAGTATTTTTCTGGTCTTCTCAAGCTGCACCAAGAAGAAAACTCCAGAAGAAATGTTGACCGATTTTGTCAATTACCGCTTTTCCTCTAATCAAGACAGGCAAACAATCCTAGAGAAAACCACCGGTGGCCTCAATGTTAAAATCGCCTCGATGTCTGATGACGAATTTGCCGCCTTCGTTGACCTAAAGGGCTTCCGAAAGAAAAAGCTCAAGATCAACCTCAAGAAATGTACTGAAAAACAATGCTTTATCACCTATACCTTGGGCTATGACCAAAAGATTCGTGAGAACGAAAAGAAAGAGCCTTTCTCGGTAGAAATTAAAAAAATTGCCGAACTTCATTTAGATTCCGGGATTTGGAAGGTCAACGACGTCAATAATGTAAAGACCTACTATAACTCTCAAGAAAATATTGACGTTTTTTGCGACGGCAATTCTGACGAATGTAAAAATTAAAATTTAAGCGCGAATATACCGAAAAGAAAGTATGAGTGACTCCAAAAGTCCCAAATTTTCTAAAAACGGCGAAGACTTATTCATCAATAAGTTGCTGGAAGAAACCTATAGTTTCATGCCTGAAAATGATGCCTGTAAAGATTCAAAAGATCTTCTGCTCTATTTTAATAATAAGGCCAATAATTCAGTTGGGGAAGAAACAGTAACGGATGACCTCCAGATGGCGACAGAAGTTAACTTGGAATTTATCCCAGATCTTTTCTGTTTTCGTTTAAGTCATCAATCTAAAGATATCGATTTTCCCTCAAACTGGTCACTCTTTGAGGAGCTTCGGAATTCTCTTGAAAGTGGGAAGCGATTTTTTTGCAGAGTTGATCGAGACGATAACCGGGATCAACTTCACGATATTTTATCGGAAGTAGTGAGCTATCCCTGCCATGCCATTTTTTATGTAAATGAAGGCAAAGCAGGAATTAGTATGTGTCCATCAGATGGTAGAAAAATAAGTGAAGAGGCCTTTTTTAGGCAGCAGGTCTTCGGTCAATCAAAACTCAAAGCTGCCTAAGAATTTATTAAGCCAGGTAGTAATCTTTCATTAACTTAGCGTCAACTTCAAGATTCGGACTATTACAAATGATGTAACCGCGGCAATCATTCTTCTTGAGAGTATTCAAGAGACCTTTCCAATTAAACTTAGATTCTTCAAGATTAAGATGCTTCAAATCACCTTTTGAATTGGAACTAATTCCAGACAGGTGAATGTGCATATTTTGAAGCGCTTTGGCCCCAAGCTCGTCTGTTAAACGGTCGAGAACTTCTTGGAATTCGTCTTCTGTATTGAATTTACCAGTTCGTGCAAAGAGGTGAGAAAAATCCATACAAGGACAGCAGCTATTTACTGACTTGGTTAGACTCATCAATTCTTCTAAGCTGCCAAATTGGCTGGTTTTTCCAGTCAGTTCTGGTCTCAACTCTATTTCGATATCGAGACGACTAAGTCTCTCTTCAATGACGTTGAGTGATTTCTCAACCAAGTCGAATACATCGTATGGAGAGTCTTTCATATAAAAAGCCGCGTGAAAGGTCATCGATTCGGCCCCACAAAGATCAGAGATCTTGGCAGTTTGAATGATGCGCTCCACAGAAGAATCAATCTTATCCTGCTCACGTGCGTTTAAATTTATATAATAAGGTCCGTGTGAAGTCAGAGGGACTCCTAATTCATAAGATATTTTACGGAGTCCTGAAGAAATTTCTTCTTTCATGCGGACGCCGTGTGCAAATTCTAATTGCATACAATCGAGGCCTAGGTTGTGTATTTGCCTTACGCCTTCTATAGGATTGTTTTTCTTAGATGTACTATTTGGAACTCCGGCGGTGCCGAAAAGTAATCGGTCAAATGACATATCTTCCCACTCCTTACTATTAAAGTAATTTCCCCAAAATTAAGGCAATTCCCCAATTGGCCTCAAAATGCAACAAAAGACAATTTTGTCGTTGATGCGTTATAGCGCTTATCCGTGTTCTTGTCTATAATTTGGTATTCACCTGTAATAAAGACAGAAGCGCCATGCGTTATAACTGGTTAAAAAAAATACTCGATTACACAATCCTAACCGCCATTAGTTTGTGGTTATGGGGCTCTTTTGGGGCGCTGGGCTTTCTTATTGGCGGCCTGCAATTGGGAATCTGGACGGTTGTCGCAACCGGATTACCTGGTGCGTCATTGCTTCTTTTTGGCGATAAACTGCTGCTCAGCCGCATTAAGGCCAGGAAGTATTTTTATAACCGGACGGTTCGCGACTTGGTTAATAATTTCTCCTGTCAGCTCGGAATGCCCAGGGTGAATATCTATCGCAGCCAGGTTCTCGGGCCAAACATATATTATTTTTGCAGCCTGATGGGCCAGCCATCCCTCTTATTTACCGGAAATATTGAAGAAATACTGAGTGCCAGGGAGCTAAACGTCTTGCTCTACTCGGCGCTGTTAAAAATTCGCCAAGGGGAGGCCAAGGTCGCCACGGCGGTCTCCTTATTACTAGGGATTTTTTATCTTCCAGTATCGATCTTTCAAAAATTTGTAGAGTTCTGCCATCGCAATCTCCACACTCGTATTTTTGCCTATCCACTTAAGGCCCTCGATCTTCTATTAGGATCATTACAGTACTTTTACTACCCACTTGAGATGGTCAAGGTCACACTTTTTAAGAGTCGAAAAAATGTGATTAATTTTGATCGCTTAGTCAGTCAGAACCTCTCAAATAAAAAGGACTTGGCTTCAGCACTTTTTAAATTGAACGAACAAGAGCAAGGCAATGCCGATATTCTTAGTGAGCTTTTTGAAAACTTCTCGGTAGCTCAAAATAAGAGAACAGGAGTGTTGCCACTTTTACTAGATCTAGGTATCTCTCCGCAAGAGCGTTATTTAGCGCTTAGTTAATAGCTATGAAAAACGAGAATCAAAATAAACAAGAAGGGGATAAGAAGTCTTTTGATTTCTCGAAAATTTACCCGCTCTTTTTTACGATAATTTTCGTAGTCCTTTTATTCCAATATTCTTTTAGCACATTAGAGGCAATTTTCTTTGATCTACGAGTCCGTACGGATTTCGGTATTAACTACAAAGACAATGTAGTGCTAATTACTATGGACGAAGAGTCCGATCAGTTCCTGGGTGAAAATTA
>JABGVH010000156.1 GCA_018646195.1 Halobacteriovoraceae bacterium | reverse complement strand
CGGTGGAGACCCCGCCAGTGTAGCTGGCAACAAGCCCCTCGACGAACTTCTCTGTAAAGTGCACGGGCAAGGGGCTGTCTTGGCCTCGATTTGTGCTGGCGCCTTTTTGTTGGGGAAGGCCGGTTTGTTAAGTGACAAGAAAATTGCCCACGGTTGGACTCCTGAGAATATCCAATTTCTAAGAGATAATGGTTATTTTGAGAACACCGAATTTACTGAAGAGCCATTGATTTGCGAGGGGCAGGTGGTAACCGCCAGGCCCGAAGCACATATAGAATTTGCTCTGGAAGTGGCCTACCAGATGAAAATTGTCCCCACTCGCGAAGAGGTCAAAAAATACATCCAATACTACAAGGGAAAGCGCTTCTAGCGTTCTTTGGAAGTGGTGTATAATGAGGCATGAATTTCAAAGGCCTTTTCCTATTACTTTTACTTTCTAATTTTTCGGCGGTTAGTCTACTGGCGAAATCACAGAATGCCGGTCGGGAAGGTCTAGCGCTCTATCAGCAGGGTAAGATCAAAGAGGCACGGGTAAAACTACACCAGTATTTAGAAGATACCTTAAGGATGAAAACTCCCAGCTATACCTGGTGGGGCTATTACACCCTGGCCTGGTTCGAACACGAAGTATCTGAACATGAGAGTGCACTAAAGCATTCCCTGCTGGCCTGGATGGCGGCTAAGAAGGCCAATAATCCCTGGATGCTGGGGCGGATTCTCTCTTGGATTGGTTGGTCATACGCCTCAATGGGGCATTATCCTCTAGCGATAGAGTTTTTTAAAAAGGCGATCGAAGTAGGGGCTCCGAACGGCAAAATAAAACTAGTAGGAGTCTGGGGTCTCTCAACTCAAGAGTTGGGTCGCATCTACATGAAGCAAGGCAAGCTGAAAAAAGCTAGAAAAATATTAACCGCCGTTTACGATTACGCCTTTAAAAGAAATGTCGGGCCCGGAATTAGTGAGGGGGGCGCCCATCTGGCCAACCTCAATTTACTTGAAGGAAACTTAGGAGAAGCAGAAAAATACGCCAAGGCCTCATTGAGGGCGGCTCATTTTGGAAACCGTGCCAAGCGGGGCAGTCCCAATAACCTGGCCAGGTCACTAGTCACCTACGCTAGAGTTCTCTATCAAAAATCACTGGTACTGCCTTCGGTTTCTGGCCTAGCAGAGGAGGAAATTCTAAAGGCCCTCGAGCATTGTAAGAAAATGCATAATAAGCGTTACCTGGCGGAGGCAAAAATTCTCTATTCAAAAGTCTTGGTAAATTCTAATCCCGCTGTTCGGATGCAGTTAGTAGAGGAAGCGCTTGAAATTTTAAAGGGTATAAAGAGTGAAGTGCTTCCAATGGGAAATCTTGAACTGGGAAAAATATACCTTGAAGAGAAAGAGGTCGACCTGGCAAAGCTCTACTTAAAAGAGGGATTAAAAATATCTGTGAAACAAATGCAGGTCGTGGCGCAGGCCTATATTATTGATGAAGTGGCGGTTCTCCATGGCATAAATGACAATATGAAGGCCCAGGTTAGGGAGCTAAAGAAAAATATTATAAGGGCAAAGAAGAGTCGCCTGATTCCGCTTCTCTACCAAAGCTATTTCAAGTTAATGAAGCTTTTTGAAAGTGATGGTTATTCTTCATTGGCCTTAAACTGGAATTTGAAGGCGCAGACTGCGCTAGGCACGATGATAAAAAATGAGAAAAATGATGAATTAAAAATTTCTTTGAAGAATAAGTTATTTGAGTTGAAAATGCTGGAAGGAGAGTTTCGTCTCTCTTTTGACAATGAAAATGTCTTTATCCTTTAGCGAAATACATCCCGTAATTACCGATGATTTTAAAACCCATGCTTTGATAGACACTCTGTGCCGCTAGACTTGTTTGACTTGTAAAAAGGATCATTTTCTCAATGCCTAAATTATTAAAGCAATCGTGAAGAAGCTGGCGCATACAATCTTTTGAAAATCCTTTCCCACGTTTCTCTATTGGAGTAAAAACTCCTCCCACTTGCGCCAATTTTTGGAACCTGGCATTTAAGGTGGCAATAGAAACTAATTGTTCTTCTTCGAAAGTTCCCCATAATTCTTTTCTTTCAACTTTTTCGATGAAGGTATTTTGTCTTTCAGATTCAGTCGAAATATCAGTCAACTTGAGTTCACTAATATAGCTTTCAACATACCGTTTCCAAGTTTCAAAATGCTGCTTCTGAAGCAGCCTGGTGTTATCAGTTGGAGCTTGTTCAAATTGAGACTTCTCGAGTGCGTAGAGGATTTCACAGGAGACAAATCCATCTTGGATTTTAGGCGCCCGCAATTTAAGCTGCTGCCAAATTTCAAAGGCCATAGGCTCTGGTCCAAGCACCCCCTTGAGGGCAATCGATTCATTCTTTTCTAGGAACTCTAAGATCGGAACTATATGTTTTTTGGTAGCGCCTTGAAAAAGTAGATTGCCTCTACGGGCCAGCACGAAGCAGGCGGTCACTCGCTGATCTTCTAGCAAGCTGTAGTAATTACCTGAATTGAGGTGTTCGCTCAGCTCTGTTCCAAAGTTTTGCTGATTGGAGAGCATGAACATACAGGTTTCTTCCTGCTGTTTGAGGAAGGCCAGGCCCTCTTTTTTAAGTTGTGAATTATGACTCCAAGGAAGGATTTGTAGCATGTTGAACCAGGGCGTTAACTACCAGGATTGGGATGACGAGGGCTAAATTTATGGCTATACTGCCTGCATGTCAAATAACGAAATTGTAGAAATTGAACCTTACGACGATGAATGGCCAGAGCATTTTAAAAAAGAGGCCCAGGCCTTAATGAGTGTTCTTCCAGAAGAGCAGCTGCTGGAATTTCATCATATCGGAAGTACCGCTATCCCTGAAATGCCGGCCAAGCCGATTATCGATATTGGGGTGATGATTAATTCTTTTGATGAGGCCAAGGAAAAAATTGTGCCCGTCATGCAAGAGAAGGGTTATGAATACTGTTGGAGGACTGATCGTCAGCCACCTTTTATGACTTTTATAAAAACTGACAGTAGTGGAAAGAGAACTCACCATGTTCATATGGCGGAGGAAGAGCATAACTTCTGGGACCGACTTTACTTCCGTGAATATCTTAAAAAAAATCAAAAAGAGGCCCGCAATTATTTTGATCTAAAAGTTGCTCTATCGAAGCAATTTGCCAACGATCGAGAGGGTTATACCGCCGGTAAAGCTGAATACGTAAACCGTATTACCGAGCTTGCCAAAAAAGAACTCGACGAATTTTAATTAAAATTTTTTCTTAGAGTAGGTCTAGAAACTTCTCAAACCATGGACGAGCGGCAAATCCGAAGTGCCCACCGTGGGGAATAGTTACGAAGGCCGGATCTTTGAACTCACTGTATTCCTGATCTGAACCTGTTATTGAATTTAAAAAATCATCCTTGGCGGCAAGCACTCGAATATTATTCTTTCCATGGAGACGGGCCTGATCAATCCAGTACTGTATGGTTCCATATTGGCTTCGAGTGACATCACCTACTAAAGGCGCGTACTCTTCAAAATAGCTTTGAAAGAGTGTCTGGTATTGCCAGTTATTATAGGCGCGGTTGAAAGTGGTGCGAGCGGGGTACCAATCTAATTTAAAAAAATCACTATAAGCGACAATATTTTTAATCATACTTTGGTGAAAGCCCATCTTTACGGTTGCGACCTTTATAGTCGCTAAATCTTTTTCCGAAATCTCGCTTTGATTTTTGCTTTTACAGAGTCTTCTATAGGCCCCTAAAAATGAAAGCTTCCCCTTTCTTATTCTAGCTGCGATGGAAATAATTGAATCGTCGAGATTGACCATTGTTTTGGCCATATTGATGGGAGGAGAAATGGCAGTGATCATTCCATCAATGACCGGGTCCTCAAGTGCAGCATCGTAGGCTCCAATCATCGCTGAAGCAAAAGCGCCATAGCTAATACCAAAGAGAGAAGTTGAAGTAATTTTATTTTTGGTTTCAGGGGATAGGGATTTTTTCCAATCAACTAAGAAATCGTGAAGTGAGCGACCCTCAGCTAAGAGGTCTCCGGTGGTATTTAGTGGGCCATTATTTATATAGGAGACTCCCCAAGGATTAGTCAGAACCAAGATATGATAATCTCGCTTTAAAAAGGCGTCGGCTAGATAGCGACTCTGGTCACCATTCATTGTGGTAAAAGCGCCAGGTAGAATAATCATTAGCGGCGAGGGCCTTTTCTTAAAAGCGTACTTAATCCACATTCCCTTTTTTAAGTACTTTGGATGGGGGACAGTGGCATCGATTATCTTATTGGACATCTTCTGCCATTTAGGGGGATTGAGTCGGCAGATACTCTTTAATGAAGAGGCGAAGCGATCTGGATAAGGGAATTGAACTTTTTTTAAGAAGGAGCGGGTTTCACCGCTCCAGTAATTCGATTGAGCGTAAGCGCTGGTAGAGAGCAAAATGAAGGCGGCAAAAAGGGCAGTTTTCATGCCCTGGGTATAGCAATTACAAAATTGGTTGAAAAGAGAAAAGCGAGCGTGACTTACCACTTCCTTCGTAAAACACTGGATTTGCTGCCAGTGGGACATTGAAATTAATACCCACTTTCTTCTCTAATCCATCTTTCCCAGCGATTGTGAAATAGATGGTGCCATCGGCATGCTGACCGACATCGGTCGCCTTAGCTACTAAGTCTTTTAGATACTGGTGCCATTGATCGCTACTTTTTGATTCGACAACCCTTCCAACAATATCTTTTGTTTCGACGATACCTGTTTTTGTATTATAGGTTCTAAACTCGACAATATTAGGTTCACTGGAAATACTGCGTGCCTTTTTAGCTGGGGAATCTGTTGAAGGTCCTCTAAAGGGCTCGTAGTTGCTGGTAATTTGGTATTCTGTATTGGCATAAAGAGGCGCCACAAAACTTTCTTGGTTTTGAATATGTTCGTTCAATTGTTCAATTAGGGGACTGCCTTCTTCAGCATCCTTAATAGGGCATTTGTTTTCAGTAGGCGAGCGCAGTTTTGCCTCGGCAACTTTTATCTGCGCCACGGTTCGTTGGAGCGCTTCGAATTGCTTATGTAATTTATCGGCATTAACCAGGTCGGCAATTTTATTAAATTCTTTTTCAGGATATCCAAGACCTTTGACGATTGCCGGGCGCAGTGCCTCAATCATTTCTTTTTGACTTGTGAAATCTTCTTGGTCTTTAGTATCTTTGGTGGCCACAATTTTTAAAATACTTAGCAGTAGCTCTTTTTTATTGGCCCTGACTTTTGATGATAGGCTTTTAATTAAGCAGAGTTTTCCCAGTCGTTTGGCATTTTCAAAGCTGTCCAATAATTCGTCATTATCTTGCAGGTCCGCTAACACTCGTGAGCTTACCAAGCAAATTCGTTCACTGCTTTTTGGGCGGACATAAAAGGAATCAGTCTGTTTTGTTCCGTTGAGAATTCCTGTTCTGGCCATGCCTACTCGAGCTGCTTTGATTAGGTCTTGGCTATCGGCTTCTTTAAAATTATTAGACTTCTTATTAAGGTAGTCGGTGATCCGAACTTGCACGCCCTCTAGAAACTCGCCATACCTTTTACGATCAAACTTTCTCTCTTTACTAGTTGGTTTCCACCAATGGTTTTCAACATCATTTGGGTTGATGTCGACATCTTCCAAAAGTCGGCTGGCCAACTCAAGAGTATCTTCGACACTTAAGGCGTTACTTTTCCCCGCCAATCCCTTGCTAATTTCTTTCAAAAAGCTCTTGGAATTATGGCTGCCAGAATTGACTGATTCGCGCAGCTTGATCTGGGCCTGGTCCACTTCTATGTCAGAATTGGCGTAGCATAGGCT
>JABGVH010000131.1 GCA_018646195.1 Halobacteriovoraceae bacterium | reverse complement strand
TTTTCTAATAATTCAAAAAATTCCTCTGGATTCTTATCGTATTCCCAGCGGTGATTCCAAAGAATGGTGGGGACCTGTGACTTCTCTTCTAAGGGGCTCAAGAATTTACTCAAGTCAGTTCCAAGGGTCAGGGTCTGGCATTTCTTTACCAGCTCTAAGACTTTCCTCTCTTCTCTAAAATCTGGAAATTGTTTTAAAAGTACCGGCAGCTCTTCTAAAAAAGACTGGCGGTGGAAGTCGCTATTAAAAAAGACACCGTCGGCGACTAGCGCCGAGGAGTAATTGATAAAGGCGTAGTGGTGGTCGCGCTTTTCCGCCACGTCGGCGTCGTCCGGCGACCAGGGATAGGTCAATTGATTTTCATGGAAGTAGAGCGCCGTCGGGATGTCGCGGTAGCGCGCGGACAGCAGTCCTTTGAAAAGCGCCAGGTCCATCATGTCGGTGCAGAGAATCAGGTCAAAATCCAATCCCGATTGCTCCAATTGGTCGGCCAGGCTTATTGCCCCGCCGTGCATCCTCCATTTCCAAAACCTTCCCGGTAGGGAGAATGGCGTCACCTGATGACAGGAGTGTTTGGTGACCCCCTCTAACCAAGCGCGATGGGAGCCAGTACTGAATGCTTCAATTAAGGCAATTTTCATGGCACCAGCCTATAAAATTGTGGCGGGTCTGGAAAGGTTTCACTGGGCACATCTCACCAGGCCGACTAAAATAAAGCTATGAACTTAATTCTTTATTCACTGCCGCTCTTTATCGCCTTAATTATAGTGGAATGGCTGGTAAGTTTTTTCTTGAAGCGGCCGGTCTTTCGCCTAAACGACAGCATAAGTGACTTGAGCTGTGGAATTCTCGACCGCCTATTGGCGCTCTTCTGGGCGGCCGGCGCTTTTAATATCTACTACTACCTCTTTAAAGAGTTTCATTTCTTTGAATCCTTTAAAGAGCAGAGCATTCTCAACTGGACCCTGCTCTTTTTCCTGGTGGACCTAATCTATTATTGGTTCCACCGCTGTGCCCACTCAATTAATTTTCTATGGGCGACTCATGTGGTTCACCATAGCAGTGAAGAGTTCAACTTGACGGTGGCGCTTAGGCAAGGGCCGCTTCAGGGAATGTTTAGCCTGTTTTTTTACCTGCCGCTAGCACTCTTAGGCTTTAATCCGGCGATGTTCTTTGTGGTTAAAATGATCAACACCATCTTGCAGTTCTGGTTCCACACCCGCTTAATAAAAAGTCTGGGACCTCTGGAGTGGATTTTAAATACTCCCTCCCACCACCGCCTGCACCATGCCAAAGACTCTCAGTACTTGGATTGTAATTTTGCCGGAGTCCTAATCATTTGGGATAAGCTTTTCGGGACCTTTAAGAGAGAAGAATTCGAACCGCATTATGGCATCACCTCTGAAATTAAGAGCTTTAATCCGCTCTGGGCGATCTTCTCCCCATGGATCGTGATGGCCTCTCGCATGCTGGCAGCACCTGGACTGCAGGGGTTACTGGTTCCACTGGCGCCTCCAGGCTGGCGCTATAGAGATGAGCAATTGCCGGCCCCCCAGAATATTGAAAAGCGCTACGACCCACCTCTTAGCGGCGCCAAGAAAATCTACTTTGGGGCGCATTTCTTAGTCATTTTATTGCTAACAATTACCTTTCTAATGAAAGAGGCGGCCTTGTCGGGACTGGATCGGATTTTTCTAACCCTGGCGCTCTCATACCTCTTATTTGTATTGGGGCATTACCTCGACGATCAGAAGATTTGGCCGCTTGAAGGACTGCGTTTAGGAATCCTAGGGCTAGTCTTCTACCTCTTGATCTGATTTAAAATCAACAAGCTTTCTAAAGAGAATTTTTTCTAAGGACTTTAAGTCGCGGTCAGAGGTTTGCGGGATCATGTGAAAAGTTTCCCCCTCTTCCAGAAAATTATAATAGCGACTTAAGACTTCACTTAAGTCGACGCTCATTTGTTTTTCAGTTAAGTCCTGAATTTCCACGACCGCGCGGTTTAAGCAATCAAAGAGCAGAATCGCCAAGGCCTGGGGATGCAGCTCACCACAATCTTCGTCACAGTCCTCTTCTAAAATAAAGAGACTCAATTGATGGCGCTCTTTAGGCGCTTCATTATTTTCGTCCAGAATTTGCCCCAGGCGATTGAAAAGATCCCAGGGGCCATTGATTCCCTTTAGGAAACTATTATCACCCATCAGCATTTTATCTAGTAGGAAGACCAGACTTTGGTTGACCTGGTCATGGTCAATCCCTAAGTCGCGGTCGGTGGCAATGCCTAGCCGCCTTACTGTGCAGTCAAGATCGGTAAAGAGCTTGGCCGCTAGGTACTCAGGTCGCAGGGCAAATCCCCCTCCGCTTTTAGCTGTTAAGAAAAAATCTGCCTGGTCTAATTCATTGATCCTGCTGATTTGTTCAATCAGTTTGATATCAACTGGGCTTAAGGTCCATTTTTCGCTCATTTTGCCACTCCATTTATTTTATCAATCTGCGTTCTTTAAACAATTTAAAAAGTCCCTCGGCAACTTTGACATGTCCTGCTCTATTTAAATGCCAGATATCCCGACTAACACTAGCAGATTCAATATCTCCAAAAAGCTCTAAGGAATCAAGTACCGTCATCTTTTGGGCGCGCGCCTGCTCTTTTAAAAAATCGTGGATAAAAGTCAGGGGATAACTTCCAAACTTATCCCCATGGTGAACCGGGTGAATAAGAAACAGCGCCGGTATTTTTCTGTCGCTTAATAGCCCAGCAAATTTTTTAAACTGGCGGGCGGTTTGGTCTTTTTGCGAGCAGTGGAGCACAGTGTGAAAATCAATTCGCGGGTTGGGGCCATAGGGAATTTTATCCCTATGTTCACACAGCGCCACTTTTAAGTTCTCTCTGACTCGGTAAACTTTCTCTTCCAGCCAAGAGAGAAAGTAGGAAGTCGGCCGGACAAAGAAACGACCTCTATTGGCGTTGGCGTGGTGAAAAACTGGATGGGCGGGGTCATTTAAGCAATAGCTCCAAAGCACCAGGTCCGGTTTGTAGGCCAGGGCAGTTTTCTCTAATAAGACCAGCTCCTGAGAAGTAGAGTAGCCAGTCACCGCCATATTTAAGACTTCGATCTTTCTCTTAGAATTACTATTGAGTTTCCGTTCTAAGAGCTTGGGAAAGGTCAGCTGGATATCGTCAATTCCCTCTCCCCCCGCCACCGAGTCGCCAATCACAATAATGCGAAAAGTTCCCGCCACCTTTTCTAATTGAAAAGGATTGTCGCGAAAGCCCTGTTGGTTATAGAGGCCACAGCGGGAGCTTGGGCTCATTTTATAAATCAGTCCCGGCTCACTACTCGGTCTATAACAATTCAGGCCTTCACTCCTCGACTGACTCCACTGCGCCCTAAAGGCGCTGGCCGAATCCCGCAGCTGAATTTCCATAATCAGACCGATTAGGATTGAAAATCCAAGAGTCGAGATGCTTATCAGTAGCAGCTTCTGCCTCATCGCTAGCTCTTCCCCTTGTCGAGTAGGCCCTGCATTTTTTCTGTCAGCAGGGCGTGGAAGCTATCGACATCACTATCAAAGCTTTGACTAGAAAAGGCCGGCGGTTGAAAAGGGCCCTCAATATATTGGGTCAGGGCAATCGGTTTTGGAATAGTAGTCAGTCCTATTCCGCGAAAGAGAGGCACTGGAAATTTAAAGTTCTTATAGATGGCGGCGGTGATGGGGTTTTCGTAAACCGTAAAAATATCGTCGGCCTTGGGACAGGCGGTTAAGTAAACCGGCACTTGTTTTTCAATCGCCAATTTTACAAAGCCTTTTCGCTTGGCCCAACGCACTTGGTATTTCTGATCAGAAGGTCTCAGGCACTCGCGCATGCCACCGGGCGCTACTGCCACCAATTCTCCCTGGTCCAGTAGTTCACTGGCCGCACCGGCCGCCCCTGGGACAACTCCTAAGTCCCGCATCCACTGATGCATTAAGGGAAGAGTAAAAAGTAAATTATCCCCAAGCGCCCGCACCAAGCGCTGTCTCTGCTGCCAAATCTTCATACCCAGCATAAAGCCGTCATAAGTCGCCAAGCTATGGTGGGTGACAATAAGCCCCGCGCCAGTCTGGGGCAGGCAGTCCATGCCCTCTACTTGATAGCGGTGGTAGGCAGACAATAGTTGCATCACTTTTTCGACGTTTAATAAGGTGGGGTTCTCTTGCCAATGGGGCGCCTGTTCTTTCAGGCGGGCCTCAGCAATTTTCTTTTGCAAGCAGGCCTTGCAGTAGCAGCCGGCCGGCATGTCCTGGGCGGATTTGGGAAGTGACGGCAGCTCGGCACACCAGCAGGATTTTTCAGCGGCGCCACATAAAAAATCAGTTCCACAAAGTGCGCAAGTAATACTCTTCAATCCGACTTCCCTCATTAAGGTGTTGTCCCTATCTTAACTGGGAATTAGAGGTGTTTAAAGAGCTGGTGCGATTTAGTTTGACGCGAATAGCTAAATGCAGTGTTTCAGTATTGCGAAAAAAGTTTGACTAATCAAACACATGCTCCTAGATTGAGCTTATGGACCCCGGAGGACCTCAATGATGCCTAATTTACTAGACGTTAAAATTGGTCAGAAAGTTCGTATCACCAAAATTGCTGATAAGAACCAAACCACCTTAAAACTGTTCTCGCTAGGAATACTAGTGGGAGACGAAATAGAAATTACCAGCAAAGCGCTCTTTGGCTGCCCGCTGGCAATTAAACATGGCGAGGGCAACTTCTTCGCCCTTCGAAAGGACCACGCCGCCCTAATCGAAGTCGAGACAATAGCTTAAAGGACAACCATGCAAACGATACTTTTAGTGGGCTCCCCCAATTCGGGAAAATCAACCATCTTCAATTTACTTTCCGGAGGCCAGCGCAAAGTTTCTAACTATTCTGGTATCACTGTCGACGCCAGCACAGGCGCCTTGAGAAGTAATAAATTAGAGGGCGAAGCCCCCATTCAAATCGTCGACCTTCCTGGAATCTATAACCTGCACCCCTCAACCCTAGATGAAGGGGTCACCGTTGATTCGCTAATTGGCAGCAACTCACGCTTTTCTGAATACCACCAAGTGGCGGTAGTACTGGATATCCAAAGACTAGAAACTTCTCTGGCACTGGCGATCCAGCTCAAAGAGTTAGTCGGCGAAAAATTGCTAGTACTAGTTAATAAAGTCGACGAGCAGGAATTTTTCAATGAAGAACACCGAGTAAAACTTGAAAAGGCCTTGGGTAGTAAAGTCCTAAGCCTCAGTGCCCTCAACGAAGACCAAGTTGAACTCGACAAGTTTATTAGAAAAAATATCGAAGGCGAGCGGCTCAAAGTTAAAGGTAAAATCTTGGCCACCAAAAGATCTCTTGAGTACTTTGGAAAAGGTTCAGAAGAAGCAGTCGAAGTGGTCGACAGTGAGAAAGTGGTTCTCGAAAATATAAAACACTACCAAGAAAAGGCGCGCCAAATACTAGGCACGGTCTACAATCAGTCTGACCGGATCCGCAGTCAGAAAACTCATAAAATCGACAAAGTACTGATCCACCCGCTTTGGGGCACGCTCATTTTCTGTGCTATTTTCTACCTGCTGTTTTATTCTATTTACGCCCTTGCCGCCCCTGCCATGGACTTTGTCGACGGCAGCTTTGGCCTTTTAGCGGACACCGTCGCCGCTTACCTGCCCGAGGGACATCTTAAAAGCTTAATCGTCGACGGCATTATCGCCGGGGTTGGTGGCGTGATCATCTTCCTACCCCAAATTATGATCCTGTTCTTTTTGCTAAGTATCTTAGAGCAGTCGGGCTATATTTCCCGCGCGGCTTTTCTAACTGACCGAGTGATGGGATTTTTCGGACTCAATGGCAAGGCCTTCCTTCCCTACCTATCGGGTTTTGCCTGTTCTATTCCTGCCATTATGTCGGCCAGGACTATTCCCAATAAGAAAGAGAGAATGGCGACCATTTTGACCATCCCGATGATCACTTGCAGTGCCCGCTTACCGGTCTACATCCTGCTAGTTGGAACCTTTGTTCCCTCTTATACCGTCGCCGGAATTTTCAATACCCAGGCGCTGTCTTTTTTCTTCCTCTACTTTCTAGGGACCTTCTTTGCCCTCTTAACTGCCAAGCTCTTTCGCCTGTCCTTTTATCGCGGTCAAACCAGCAGCTTCTTTATAGACCTGCCTCACTACCAACGGCCGCGTTTAAAAACTGCCCTTAAGCAAATGTGGCGTAAGGCCCAGACCTTTCTTAAAAAGGCCGGCACAATTATTTTAGGACTATCGATTATTATCTGGTGCCTGTCGACTTTCCCCACCCTCGACGCTGAAAAAACTGTAGGTCTAAGCGATGAAGTAGTCGCCTCAAGAAGCCTTGAAAATTCCGCTCTCGGTCGGATTGGAAAAAGCTTTGAACCAGTGCTCAAGCCAATTGGCATGGACTGGAAAATGGGGGTTGGAGTGCTAGTGGCCTTTGGCGCCAGAGAGCTGTTTGTCTCTACCTTGGGAACCATCTACGCCCTGGGTGATGTCGATGAAGAATCTAAAAGCCTGCGAGAGCGACTGAAAGCAGAAATCAGTCCAATCACCGGAAAACCGGTCTTTAGCCTGGCAGTCGCCTGGTCACTGCTGATCTTCTTTGTTTTCTCACTACAATGTACCGCCACTTGGGCGATCATAAAAAAAGAAACCGGCTCTTGGAAGTACCCGATTTATGCCTTCCTCTACATGGGGGCCTTGGGTTATAGCGGTGCCTACGCCGCCTACCAAATGCTAATATAATGGCGACTTTTTCTGGCAACACTGCCTCAACTGCTTAGAATACTTACCCCTATCCGCAACTGCCTGATATACCCTTAAATGCTCAAAATTAGAGTCATTTCTCACTAATATCACTTTTCTCTTGGGCTTATTTTAAGGAGGTATAGACTGAGCCTCAACAACATATTGCTCTCTGTACGTCTGTTCCCATTTTTTTAGAAAAAACCGATTTTCTATTGGGAAGTAGGCTTATGAAAAAAGCTAAAAAGAACAAAGAAGATGGAACCATTTGGAGCTCGTACTCCGATATGTTCACCACCATGGCGATTATCTTCCTGACCATGTTTGTCTTCGCTATGATTAAAGTCGGCGTTTCCACCATGGAAAAAGTCGCTCAGAAAAAGGCCCACGAAAAAGAACTCGAAGGGGTGGTTCCCAAAGAAATTAAAAAGAAAACTGAATCGCGGATGAAAGTCATCAGCAAGTCTATAAAAGAAGTTGGAAAATACAAGAACGTCATTAATAAGAAAATAATTGAGCTCAATAAATTGGTCACCAAACTTGAATCTAATAAAGAAGTCATGAAAGATGTTGTAGAAGAACAGCAGCGCAAAGAAGCCATCTTAGAAAAAATGCGCAAAGAGATTCAAAAGAAGCAGCAGAAATTAGTCATGGCCTCTGCTAAGAACGACAACCTAGCAAAAAACCTCAAACAAAAAGACCAATCCATCGAAGAGCGCAACTTAAAAGTCGCCAAGATGAACGAAGAGATCATTAAGAAGAAAAAAGAAATGATCAACCTTGAAAAGGTCATGAAAGACGAAGAAAAAAGAAAGCAGGAGTTAAAGAAAACGCTAGCGAAGACTGAAAAGCAAATGAAAGAAGTCCAGCAGAATAAGTCTAAGCTAGAGCAGAAGACCAAGAATCTTGAAAACACAATCCAAAGCAAGAATAGCCAAGTCGCCAACTTAAAAGTCAATGTCAAAGACTTGAAGGCGACAAAAGTAACGCTGGCACAGAAAGTCCAACACCAAGAAAAATCAAATCAGAAGCTACAGGGCAAAATTAAAAGCCTGGAACAAGTTAAAGTTGCCGCCAAAGAGAAGCAGAAAGTCTTGCAACAAGCGGTCAGCCAATTAAAACAGAATCTCAAATCTTCTGGCAAGGCCTCCAAGAAAGAAAAAGAAGCGCTTAAACAAAAGATCGCCAAAACCGAAGCTAAGATTCAGCAGACCACCAAAGAGCGGGTCCAGGCGCAACAGAAAATACAAGAAATTAAAAATAGCAACGTGGTACTAAAGAATGCCCTTAGCCAGACCAGGAAGGGCAATACCGCCAATCAGAAAATCATCCAAGAACTTAAAAAGAAAATCGAGGCGATGCAAAATAAAATGCAAGGCATCTATGGCAAGAACCAGGGCCTCTCCAATCAATTGGCAAAAACTAAGAGCGAAAAGAAACGCTTAGAGCAGAATCTCAAAGGCTCAAAGGCGATGGGCAAAGACCTGACTAATGAAATGTCTGAGGTCAAAGAAAAAGTAAAACGCATTACTAAAAAGAGCAAGCAGGCCAAGGCGGAAAATGAAAGACTGACTGACAGACTTAAAGGCGCCAGAGGCAAAGGCGCTGACCTGCAAAAGCAATTGGCCGAGTCCAATAAGAAGAATATGAAAATCAGCCAAAAAATGTCTCAAACTGAATCTAAAAATAAATCCCTGCAGGCCAAGCTTCAAGGCTCCCAGGGAAAAGGCAGCCAGCTGTCTCAGAAATTATCAGAGGCCAAGAAACAAAACGCAGCACTGCGAGGCGAGCTTCAAGGCTCTAAAGGTCAGGTTGGCAAGAAAACCAGAGAGAGTGAAAAACTCAAAGCGATGGTCGGTCAATTAGAAGGCCAGCTCTCTGGCTCTAAAGGTAAGGCCAAGGGTCTCTCGCAACAGAACGCCAAACTGCAGAGCAAGAACACCCAACTTCAAGGGCAGCTCAAAGGCTCTGAAGGAAAAGTCGCCGGACTTCAAGGCAAGGTCGGCAACCTAAAAGGTCAAAACGGTGGCCTGAAAGACAAAATTGGACGCCTGCAAGGCAAACTCAAAGGCATGGACGGTGACAAGCAGGGCCTATCAGAAAAACTCGCTCGCGCCCTAGCTGAAAACGGCAAACTAAAAGGCAATATCGGAAAACTGAAAGGTGGACTGGCGGCCTCAAAAGGCGCCAACGGCAAACTGCAGGGTGAGAACGGTGGACTGAAAGCAAAAATCGGCCAGCTGCAAGGAAAACTCAAAG
>JABGVH010000096.1 GCA_018646195.1 Halobacteriovoraceae bacterium | reverse complement strand
AGGTTTATAGCCTAAAAAGTGGGCATTCCTAAATTTTCTTCACCTTGTGGCCCTCGCCATAAACTATCCTAACTGACTGATTTTGCTAGAAACCTTAAGCTTTATTAAAAAAGGTGAGGGAATCTTCACAACTGCGGGCATAATGGCATTGGGTGTTAAAAGGTATTTGATATGAAACTAAAACAGATTCCAAGCGAAGAAACTAAATTTATTTTATTCCGCCGGGAATTTTGGTCGCTGTTCTTCAAATTCTATGAGGACTGTGATCGCTCCGACTCCTTAAGAACTGACCCCTAATGTTATTTTAGGCGTCATTTTGAAGGGAATATGTGCAAAGAAAAGGTCATCGTGGGGGTGGCCTTTTTTTTTACCGTTGGCAAAGTCCACCAAATTAGCTAAAAATAGGGCTCTCGAATAATGCCCAGGTGGTGGAATTGGTAGACACGCTAGACTTAGGATCTAGTGCGCAAGCGTGGAGGTTCAAGTCCTCTCCTGGGCACCAATACTTTTAGTACCCCAAAAAAATTACTTACTTATTTTCAGACTCGTAGTGCTTGATCTGCTTATCGATCATCTCTTTGTGTTTTTTAAGTTCCGCTACAAAGTCATGTTTCTCAAGACCGATATCTTCTGGGATTTTATTCATGCGAAAAAATTCATCTTCTAAAATAGTCTGTGCGAAGAGCGCAGTATAGGTCGCAAAAAGTGCGGTCCCGATCAGCATCAGGACAATTCCTAAAATTTTACCCGCATCGGTCATGGGGATGATGTCCCCGTAGCCGACGGTAGTGGCAGTGGAAAAGCCCCACCAGATTGCATCGAGCACTGAGTGGACATCGTAGTTTGCAGCGCGCTCAATATAATAAAAGGCCACCGAAAAGCCGATCACAATGGCATTGCCTACTAGGGTAATAAAAATAAAGGAGTGGCTAAAAAGTAAGCTGGTAATAACTTTGTTGAAACGGATGCTGGTATTAACAAGTTTCATTTTATTTTTCCAGTAAGGCCAATTGACGAATGTAGTTTTCTAGATCCCGGACATCTGCTTTTGAGAGGGCATTTTTCCAGCCCGGCATATCGCCCTTCCATTGCGAAACAAGCATATAGAATTTAAAATTGGGAACTTGCTTGGCCATTTTTACCAGATTCCGAGGAATCCTATCTAGGTTTTTGGCCTGTGGTCCATTGCCGGCACCATTCTGCCCATGGCAGCTATAGCAATTATTCTTATAGAGAATTTTTCCCCGTTTTGCCGCCGCCTTATTAATCCTAGGGCGTCTTCCTTTTGAGGACTTAGCACTAATGCTTATTGGCACTATCCCATGTCGAAAGGGCTTGTTTTTGTAGTAGTGGTCCCTGGCCTGAGTATTTACTTCAGCGCAGGAATAAAGACCTGAGAGCAGAACAAGCAGCAAGAGCGTTAATTTCATAAAATCACCTTTAATTGATTCTGCACCACTATTTATCGAATACCCAGCGTAAAATATCTCGATGGGTCACTATGCCTATCAGGTGGTGCTTTTCATCCATGACACACATTCCATTCACCCCTTCTCTATAAAAAACATGGGCCAAGTGATCGATGGCCGTTTGGTCATCGCAAACGATGACTATTTTACTCATAAATTGCGACAGAGTCGCCTCTTTATCGAGCTCCATAAGATCGAGCCACATCACATCGCGATCAGAAACCATTCCTACTAAGGCATTTTTTTCGACTAATGGGATATGGTGAATTCCATGTTCTTTAAAGATCGCTATTGCCTTAGAGACTCGGTCGGTCGGAGTGAGCGAGATGACTTCTTTAGACATAATTTCAACCGCCCAAGAGTCTGGACTTTCATCGGCGCGCTCATGCCGGTATTTTCCAGGTGCTAAAGTCTGCTCTAAGCGCCGTCCGGTAATATTGTCTAAGTACTCGAAGCAATGTTGTTTGATCTGTCCTTTGATAACCATGTAAAAGGCCACGGCCCCTCCTCAGCTAAAGCATTCTCTTCTTTAACAATATAAGGAAAGGCCATAAGAATTTATGACCTAGCTCAGTGTTTGAGGGGACTTTTACTAAAAATTCTCGGGATTATACCAACATAGGGGACGAGCTCCCTTGGGATCATTCATTAAATTTGTTGAGCGAACACAGGCACTGACCTGGGGGTCACTATCATCAAAACTTCCCAAAGGGTCTTGATCACAAATGGCCCCCGCTAGGAAGGTATCGAGTCTGCACTGTGGAGAGGCATGAGAGTGATTAGTATTTCGAACTTCGACTCCCTCAAAATTACCTATAGTGGGCATTCTCGATTTCTTGAGACTGGCAAAAACTCTTGCCACTGAAAGCCCGGCAAGACTGATTCGTAGGCATTGATCGCTTAGGCAATTGCTTTTATCATCGGCAGCTTTTATGAAATTATAATCGTACAGATCTTTCCCATCACCAAAAAGTAGCGGAAGACATTTAGTAGAGGCAAAGTAATCTGCTTGTCCCTCTGCGGATGACCAGCTACGGCGTTGGCTTCGCCCTCGAAAGGCCTTGGGAGCGCCTCCCATATAATGTCCAAGTTCATGACAAAGAATTAAAAGAATACCGTCCCGACTCATCTCAGGGTGCCTGGCCATGCCACCATTGAAAACGATAACTGGGTTGTCTTGCATATCTCTTGTACAATGAGCATTAACCCGCTCCTCTTTCCATTTGGCCTCAATCTTTAAGATCTTGCCTGCTCGAATTTTTACATAATCAGAAAAAGTCTCTTTAAAACGTTTTAAGAGAGAATGGAATTCAGTCTCCCCCATATGCAGCGCTTTATTTTTTTGAATGGGATAACGTTGCTTAGAATCAGGAAAGCACTGAGAGGAATTGCCAAAGGCAGTTTGCCCCAAACTAAGTGCTATTATCCCTATAATTATCTGACGCATAATGTCCTTCCCCTGCAATTTGACCAATTATCAATTTAGCAAATAGGAACAAAAATTGAACCTGATTTATCTCAGAAATTGGCTTGAGAACAACTTGTTTCGCAACCTATTTCCCTCAGCTACCTATTGTGCCGGCCTGGATACTTTACCTTTGCACCATCAAACAAACCTAACTTAACAAGGAGGCAGGTTATGAAAAAGATAAAGAAACTAATCGCAGCAATGGTTCTTATTCCAGGTATTGTTCTGGCAGGAACTCCAGTAGAGACCCTCGTTCCAGTGGAGCATATTTACTCTCCTAAGGGCTTTGATTCAAATGATAATGCTGAAATTATCATCGAAGGGTTTTTGCCAAATCTTTGCCACAAATCTCCTATGACTGAATATAAGGTGATTGGGAGAAAGATTGAAATTAAGGTTAAAGCGCTTAAGTACGACGCTTCGAATCCTTACTGCCCCGAAGTCATCGTTCCATTTGTTGAATCAGTTAATGTAGGAATGCTGGACAAAGGTCTTTACGACATTGTGGTAAATGGGAAATCAATTTACCAAAAAGGAAGTAGTATTTTTGTCAACGAGTCTATTAGCAATTCTGTTGATGAGCATGTCTACGCAAATGTTGAGTATGTTGAAAAATTTAGCGGAAGCAGGGAAATTAACTTAAAAGGCTACAATCCCAGCGAATGCTTTGTGATAGACGAAGTTCAATTTGTAGACAATGGAAAAGACACTTATTCAGTTCTTCCAAAAATGAAGCAGGTATCAGACTTCTGCCCTATGAAAATGATTCCTTTCTCCATAAAAGCAGAAGTACCGAATAAGCTCATACGGGAAAAAGTACTACTTCACGTACGCGTGATGGGTGGAAATTCTGTTAACTCAATTTTTTCAAACCCTAAGCTATAGTGTTATCGAGGGGAGTTGTGAGAACCTGACTCCCCTTTTAATTTAACAAAAATTAAAGAGGAGATAGAAATGAAAAACTTATTGCTTATAATGGCCTTACTTTTTGGAATGAACGCTTACGCAAGTACACTTCCAGAACTACCAGTCTATATTTATCACACTTATTCACCCGAAGGATTTGACAGTAACGACGATATTGAAATTTTTATCTCGGGTGCGCTTCCTAACACTTGTTACAAGTCTCCTAAGGTAGAGATTACTCGACAAGGGAATGTTTTCTTTGCAGAAGTAACTGCTTTTTACACTGGAGGCCAAGGAGAGAAGTGTGCCGAAATGCTTATTCCTTTTCTTCAAAAAGTTAATTTAGGGGTGCTCGATAAAGGTAATTATCAAGTAAAGGCCAAGAGCGGACTCCAGGTGATAGAAAATTCAACTGTCAAAATTTATGAATCAACTAGCAATTCTGTCGATGATAATGTCTACGCAGATGTAGAGTATATTAAGGAAAATTCCTTTAATAGAGTGGTAGAACTAATTGGATATAACCCTAGCGACTGTTTCGAGCTAGATGAAGTCAAACTAGTCCATAACAATAAGGATACCTATTCAATTCTTCCTATTATGAAGAAAGTCTACGAGCTTTGCCCGATGAAGATGGTGCCATTCTCATACGAGGTAGAGATTCCTGTAGTGCTAGATAAATCAGTTGTCTTGCTGCATGTGAGAAGTATGGAAGGCCGCTCGGTCAATCGTCTTTTCTCTAAGCATAGATAGAAATCACCGTAGTAGATGTAATTTTATGAAATTGGCCTCCGAAAAGGGGCCTTTTTTTTAGGCGGCTTTCTTTCCGCTTGCCGAAGCAAGCTTGGCAAGTTTCCGTTCTAAGGCCTGAGTTTTATTTTTAAGGGCAACACATTCGGTTTTGAATTTGACGGCCTCTTTCTTTTTCTCGGCCAAGTCTTCCATATTTTTCTTATTAGCCTGAGTCATTTTTGAGTTCATCATTTCAAGTTGCTTCATTTTATGCGCCAAAGCAGGATCTCCTCCACCGGCCTTCTTTCCTTGCCCCTGCTGGATAAGCTTATCTTTAGAATTCTTATCTATGGTGGCGTTGAGGTATTTAATTTTTTGTTCAAATTGCTTGGCCTTTAGAGTTTCTTTCTTTAAAGAATCCTCAGTGGTGCGCAATTTCACCTTAATTTCATCTAATTGGTGCTCAATTTCTTTTACATCCACATTATTAGAGCTGCCTTCAAGCTCTCCACATTTTTGGAGCAATTGTTGTATATCATTATCTTTACCGTCGAGCTCTTTTTGAACATTTCTCATCCTGGCATCAACTTTTTCTTTTTCCTCTTTGAATTTCTGCATTGTAGTAAGTGCCAATTGATTCTTTTCTGTTAGTTTTTGAATTTGGGTATTTAGCTTATCCCCATCAACCGCCTTGGTATTATCCACCTTCTCGCTAATAGAAGAAATTCGAGCTGTGGCAGTTGCCAGTTGATTTTCAAGTGCCTGTTTCTCTCCCTCAATTTTTCGAAAATCTTCGTAAGGAACGGCATCAGATCCCGCCACATTTAGCATATCTTTTTTAAGCTCAAAAGTTTCGTCAGAGAGCAATTTGATACGCCGGTCTTTTTGTTCATTACTTCTCTTATTACTGTCATTTAATCGATCTAATGCCGTTTCCTTGGCCTTCAAAGTATTATTCACTTTAGAAAGGTCATTTTGAAGGCCTTGAATCGTTCTCTTGGCCTCATGGTCTTCAATCTTTGAAACGTCAATCTCTTCAACTTTTTCTACCGGAGCTTGCTTATAGGCATCGAGTTCATCTCTATAACGAATCATCTCGGTTTCCAAGTCTTCTATCTTTTTCTCGCTCTTATCCATTAAGCGTTTATTATTATCTATTACCCGCTCTAAGTTCTTATCCTTTCCTCTCAATTGGGTATTGACCTTTTTTAAATCATTGGCGAGTCCCTGTATTTCTCTTCTAACTTCTGGATCGGAGAATTTATCATAATCTACTTCTGCTTCATCATCGTCAGCTGCTAAATTTGTCTCTGACGCTTGATCTTTATAGCGCTCCAATTCACTGGCGACGCTATCGAAGAGCCGGTCCTTGTTTTCAAGCGCTCTTTTAGAGTCATCTGCTGCTTTCTCAATAATTTTGTCTTTAACTTTTAAGTCACTATTTGATTTATCTAATGAGTTTTGCAGACCTTGTATTTGACGGGTAATTTCAGGGTCATCTATTTTAGAGAGATCAACGGTGGATTCCTGGGCCTCCACAGGTTGCTTATATTGGTTTAATTCATCTTTCAATTTCTCGTTCTGTTCTTCCAATTCTTTGAAAACTTCTTCATTAGTTCCACTGATGGCCGGTTTGTTTTCAGCGTCTGGCTTCGGCAATGATTGGGCCAAGTTCTCGGCCTGCTTCATTGTAAAGATTTCCGTTTTCATGCGATCAATTAAGGATTTCATCTTCTTTATTTGATCATCACGATGGCTCAAGTCTTGATCTTTCTTATCTATTGAAAGCCGGTCTTTGACCTCTTGTGCCTTAAAAGCCGCCATTTTATTTTTTAATTCTTCATCATCAGCTTTATCTGCAAGGTTAGTTACAATCATCTGAGTCTGATCTTCGTCGAGCTCTAGTTCTCCTGAGATAGTCTGCACTAATTCTTTTTGTAATTCTTCTTTAGAGCCTGAGGATTGAATCAGATTATTCCATTGGCCTTTTACTTTCTCTTCAATCTGGCTTTTTTTGACATTCCAAACATCAGAATCTTGAAGATCATCTCCTGAGCCATTAATTAATGTAATGCTCTCCTCTTCTTTCTCGCCAGCCCCTTTAACCCGGGAAAAATCATCTCCTTCTTCTACTGTGCCCTTGACCAGGGTTTTTTCATCCCCAACAATTGTCTCGCCTCCTACAATTGTCTTAGTTTGAGCAACAGTAAGTGAGTTTAAGTTGTCTAAAATTCCCTGCAGATAATCCTCTGAAGGCTCATCGTCTAAATTCTCACCAATAAATTCTTTCAGTGCCGAAAATAGCTCGCCATCTTTGATGCACGATAAAATGGTATATCGTTCATCTTCTCCAAGCTCTGCAACAGCTTCCTGATTAGAGAAATATAGTAAATAGCTGCTGATATCTGAAAGCTCGAGTTCCTCAGCAGGCTTCAACGGCTTTTCGCTGTTTCTAAGATTGATAATGAATTCAATCATCAGCTTTAGCTGGATAATATTATTTAAATTTTCAAAGGAGACCGCTTCGTTATTAGCGGCTAATACCGTTGGCCCTTCGCCTGGAATCGGTAGCTCCTCTAAACCTTTCTCTACTTTGATATCGACCTTAGTTCGGATATCAAAGCCTTTTTCTAAATTGTAGCGATAGCGAGGAACATCCCCCATTAATATTGAGCTGAATGGAGCCTCATTCTCTTTCTTATCCCATAGGGCAGTAAAAACTAACTTATTACTATTTTGAATATAATTGATATTCAAAAGATCACATTGGGTAATACTAATATCGAGCAGGTTTCCAAAAGGGTTATTCCCCTTTTCTTTATTTAAGGACTCCCAAAGATTCTGATCAAAAAAGCTAGTGACGGTGGTGTGAACTTGCAATAGAAAGCTATTCTCATTGAGCCCATAATCAACTTCTAGTGGAAACTCTCCAATTCCTTTCTGGTGTAAGAAAATTAAATAAGCCGAAATTGCCCCAAAATAATTACGAATGGCACTAGTGTTGAATTGGTTTATCGTTGCATCATTGGCAAAGATATCCGAGTAGTAACCAATATTTGCGGGTGTCATCACTTTCACACTATTGGCCTCGGCCAAAAGGTTATTATAGGCCAATTCAATTTGTAAGGATGAATCTGCACCTAGAAAATTTTCGAGTATCTTGGAAATAACCGGGTTTGTCATTACGTCACTATTGAAAACAGCAACCCCTCCATTTTCAAAAAACTTTTTTCTATTTCTTATTTCACCAAAACTAATCATGGGAGTTGAGAGCAGCTCCTTTTCAATCAGAGTATCTAACTGATCTTCGGAGTTTATCAAGACAAGGGCAAGCCCGCTTGTTGCTTCTTGACCTAGTTCCTCACTTGCAATATCTACATGGGTTATTTCAAATCCGAGGGAGTCAAATAGTATTTGCAACTCTTCACGAAGCGTTCCAGTCAGATTGAGAATATATTTTTTTGAATTATCAGAATTCATTATATTCCCACGACCTCCTGATATTTTTCATGTCCTGCCGTCAAATTATCCAAGGTTTTAGAAATTAGCCCAATTAGTCTTTGGCTTAGGATGCTTTTCATTTTTGGACTGTTTTCTCCAAGTATATTTTTGATAAAGCCTGCCCCATCACTCTCTGTGTAATTGAGATGCTCAACCGTTACAAAATTTGAAACAAAAATCATCAAAGCTTCAATATCCGAGAGCTCTCTACTATTGAGCTGCTTTGGGAATCCGCTTGAATCTATTTTTTCATGATGTGATTTGATCAAGCGCAAGGTTTGGGGTTGATTAATAAAACCCGCACAGTCTGCTAGCGCTAAATCAAAACTGGCCCGAGGATGTTGAATAAAGACTTCCACCGAGGAATCTTTTGAAAGAGTCCGTACCCCCTCTCCCGATGCCTCCTGTTCCTTAAGGAGTGCCTCAATAAGCTCGGAGCTCATTTGCTCATTATCTATCGAGTAATCTAAAAGAAAGCAGGTATGGTAGAGATCTTGCAAGAATTTAAAATCTGTATAGCCGATAGCAGTCGCCAGGTAAGTAACCAGCGAACCAACTAAAGCACTGCGCTTAAATAGTAATCGGCTTGATTGAATTAAATTTGCTTCTGTTTGTTTATCAATATTATAAAAGGCTCGATAACTAGCTAAGACTAAATCAAGTATCGAGCAATCACATTTATCATCCCAAAACAATTGATTGCCCCAGGTGATGATTTCGCTTCTTAAACTATTCTTGTCACTGACGTCATGAACTTCACTAAGGGAAAGAAATAGCTGGTGACCTTTGCTAATATTTTTCGGAGAGGCCTTACTCAAAACATTGAGCTCAGCATTCCTGTCCCAAAATTTCTTAAGGTATTCAGCATCACAGATATCACCGGGCTTCAAAATCGAAACATCATTTCCAAACTTCTTTTTCCAAATAACTTCACCGGGCGCAAAAAGGTCTTCCAACATTTCTGATGTGAAATTATTTTCTAATGATGAGAATCCCTCGTAAGTTTTCACCATGTGAAAACCCCTCCAAAGTTTAAAGTTAGGAGCAATCTTGATTTTTTATTCAAGACAGCTCTTCTCCATTAAACTAATCGGCAACTAACTGCTTAGAATTTAAACATTATTAACCTGACTAAAAGGCTATTTGGATTATTGAATGGGATTGAAGCAACGGTATTCATGAGTTCCGGATTGGGCCGTAACCTCTGGATAATTCGCTTTGCATTCTTCACTGGCCAGCCAACAACGGGGATGAAAATGACATCCAGTGGGAGGATTCATAGGCGAAGGAATATCTCCCTCCAAAAGTATCCGATCAACATGCTTGGTTGGGTCCGGATTAGGAATGGCCGAGAAAAGTGCTTTAGTATAGGGATGGCGAGAAGCTCCATAGAGCTCATGGGATTCGGCCACTTCAACCATATTTCCTAGGTACATCACCGCAACCCGCGAGGAAATGTATTCAACCACTTTTAAATCGTGAGCGATAAAAAGATAAGTTAAACCTAGGTCTTTTTGCAGGTCCATTAAAAGATTCACTACTTGCGCCTGTACCGAAACATCGAGGGCCGAAACGGGCTCATCACAGACAATAAATTCTGGCTCAACTGCTAATGCTCTAGCGATACAAACTCTTTGGCGTTGTCCACCTGAAAATTCGTGGGGGTATTTATTAAGGGCATCTGAAGGTAATTGAACTTGATCAAGTAATTCTTGTAAACGGCGCTTCCTAGCATCTTTACTTTTATTGAGTCCGTGAATATCCATTGGCTCTGCAAGAATTCCACCTACCGTCATTCTTGGATTGAGAGACGCATAGGGGTCTTGAAAAATTATCTGCATTTTTCGCCGCATATCTCGCATATCAGAGGGATTGAGCGACGTAATATCACGACCTGCGAACTTTACTTCGCCAGATGTCGGTTCAATTAAGCGCAGAAGACTTCTACCAAGTGTTGTCTTACCACAGCCAGATTCACCAACTAGTCCAAGAGTCTCGCCTTTTTTAATTTTAAAGCTAACGTTATTAACGGCTTTTACGGCGCTGACTTCCCTTCCAAGAAGTCCCCCTTTAATAGGAAATCTTTTGGTAAGGTTATTCACTTCTACTAGGTAATCACTCATATTTTTTCCGTTAACTTAAAGGGTGAAAACAGCTGACTTCGTGAAGAGAAGCTATTTCATTGAGCTCAGGATCCCCGTGGGAACCGCGGCATTGTTCAGAGGCAAAACTGCAACGATTTTGAAAATTACAACCTTGAGGAAGTTCAAAAAGCGAGGGAACCATTCCTTCAATAGTTGGCAACCTTCCCTTTTTCTCTCCGGTAGTCGAATCAAAAGAGGGAATAGAATCTATAAGACCCTTGGTATAAGGGTGACGAGGGTTCTTAAAAAGTGTTTTGACGTCGGCCTTTTCAACAATTTTGCCACAATACATAACCGCCACATCATCACACATTTCAGCAACAACTCCCAAGTCATGGGTGATAAAAATAATTCCCATTCCTCGTTCTTTTTGCAGCTTATTCATTAAGTCTAAGATTTGTGCCTGAATGGTCACATCAAGTGCCGTAGTTGGCTCATCAGCAATAAGAATATCCGGGTTACAGGCCAGACTCATGGCGATCATTACCCTCTGGCGCATTCCCCCTGACAATTGGTGGGGATATTCGTCGACTCGTTTTTCTGGAGAAGGAATTCCAACTAAGTGAAGCATCTCAACTGCTTTGGCCTTACGAGCGGTTGCATCTAGCTCACTTTGATGAAGTGCTACAACTTCTTCAATTTGGTTTCCTACTGTGAAAACTGGATTAAGAGAGGTCATTGGTTCTTGAAAAATCATGGCGATTTTATTTCCACGAACTTTTCGAAGTTCATCTTGAGTTTTATCTAATAAGTTTTCGCCATAGTATAAAATCTCGCCGCCGGCGACTCTTCCAGGAGGATTGGGAATTAAACCCATTATGGAGAGAGCAGTCACAGACTTACCTGATCCAGACTCTCCTACAACTCCCAAAGTCTTTCCCTTGGCCAGCTCAAGATTAACCCCATTAACGGCAGTTATCTTGCCACGGTCTGTATTGAATTCTACCGCGAGATTTTTAACTTCTAAAATATTGTCGGACATATGGTAATTCCTTTATTTTTATAAAATTTTACTTACCTTTAAGCTTAGGATCAAGAGCATCTCTAAGAGCATCTCCTAAAAGATTAAGCGCCAACACCACAATCATCATGGCCAAGGTCGCGGCTCCTAATTGCCACCAAACCTCACGAGCAAGCTCAAGTTTAGCATCATCAATCATAGTTCCCCAACTGGGACGACCTTGAACTCCAAGACCTAGGTAACTCAAAATAACTTCTGACTTGATGGCCACTTGAAATTGCAGCGAAAAGTTAATAATTACAATATGCATGACATTGGGAAGAATGTGGATAAATAGCTTTCTAAAATCCCCTCCACCAATGGCAGCCGCAGCATGGACGTATTCACGATTTTTATGGCGGATCACTTCTGCTCTAATGAGCCGACAAAGTGTTACCCAGCCAGTTAGCCCAAGTGCCAAAAATACGGTCATTAACCCTTTCTCTCCACGGATAAAGGAGATGGCGACAATTAAAATAATATAGGGAATAGAAGAAAAGGTAGTGTAGAACCAAACGATAACTTCATCAACTTTCCCGCCAAAATATCCTGCCAGCGCTCCTAGCGTAACACCAATCACCATTGAGATTAATCCGGCGACTAGTCCAACAGACATCGCCACTTCAGTCCCTTTAATCGTTTTTGCAAGAACTGATCGGCCAAAAATATCCAGACCAAACCAATGGTCGAGAGAAGGTGCTGCGTACGACGGTCCTACTTCAGCTGCCCAGTCAGCGGCTACGAAGCCAAGGGCTGAAAGAAGAGCTGTGAGAGCATATATTCCTACGATTA
This sequence comes from Halobacteriovoraceae bacterium, assembly GCA_018646195.1. Classification (GTDB taxonomy): domain Bacteria; phylum Bdellovibrionota; class Bacteriovoracia; order Bacteriovoracales; family Bacteriovoracaceae; genus JABGVH01. Next base: position 9,588 of record JABGVH010000096.1, on the reverse strand, counting down.
TTAAACTAGTCAGGGCCCAAGGGTCTCTCGAAAGAGTTGAGAAAGCGTGGCTCCATAAACTTTTACTTTTATGTACTGTCTTATTTGGCTCAGTGTTTAAAGCGACAGGGCTATTTGAGGTGGTTGCATTACTCATTATTTCAACCTCACTCTTGGATCGACTACAGTGTAGAGCACATCCGATATTAAATTAAAGACAATTAATGCCAGGGCGCTAAGAATAGTCATTGCCCGTATTACTGGAAAATCAGAAGAGTTTACAGCATTTAGGGTAATCCCACCGAGTCCTGGAATTCCAAAAAAGTTTTCCAAAAGTAGGGCCCCTAATATGAGGAAAGGGATTTGAATCACGGTGTAGGTTATTATAGGAATCATGGCGTTTTTAAGCACATGTTTAAACATAATTACTTTTTCATTAAGCCCCTTTGAGCGGGCAGTCCGGACGTAATCTTGGTAAATTTCGTCCAGCATAATAGTCCGGTAAAACCGAACATCCGGGCCAATCGTCAGCATCAACCAAATCAATACTGGCAAAAGGACATAGGGTACGAAATCAGGGAAGCCCGACTCGTAACCAGAAATTTCAAACCATCCTAATTTATAGGCAAAAAACCATTGCCCAAATAGGATGTAGGCAAGTGAGGAAACACTCATCATAGTAACGCAGATAAAAACTACTCCACGGTCCAAAAAGGTTCCTCGATAAAAAGATACGAACAGTGAAACACAAATCGAAATCACTGTTGAAAGAAAAAAGCCAGGGAACGTCAGCGTTAAGGACGGTATCGCTCCCTGCTTAATCATAGATGTAATTTCTTGTTTGGTGGCCCAAGAGCGACCAAAATCAAAGGTAAAGGCAGATTTAACAATGTCTAAGTACTGTAACCAATAAGACCGATTTAATCCCAAGGCTTCTCTTAATTCCGCCATCTGCTTAGCAGAAGCGTGTTTCCCCAGCATGATTAATGTTGGGTCTGGGGAAACCAAGTTAAAAAGAATGAAGATGATCCCACAAGCTCCCAAGATAATTGGAATCGTGTAGAGCAATCTTCTTATGACATAGACTTGTATATTCACTGTACTCTATCCTTATAGTTTTTCTGAAAGTTCAGTCTTCTTTTTGGTATTAACGTTAAGGTACGTTGCTTGACCTGCTTCGAAGTCAGTTGCTACGTAATTCTTAAGCCAACCATGAGAAAGAACAAAAGACTGTCTGTGCACGCCAAAAACCCAAGGAACTTCTTCTGCAGCAATTCGAGTCATTTTCTCGTAAAGAGCAGTTCTCTCGGGAGTATCTTGTAGTAGAGCGGCAACAGTAAACAGACGGTTCATTTCAGGATTATTGTATCCAGAACCATTGGCACCTGGAGCTTTATTAGGTCCAAATAGTAATTGAAGAAAATTTTCAGCATCAGGATAATCAGCTCCCCAAGCAATTCCGTAAAGCATAACTTGGCGTTTTGTAATTTTCTTTTGAAGCTCTGGCCAAGGATTGGTCATTACTTTGATCTTAATTCCAATTTGAGCCATTTGCTTTTTGAAGTACTCTCCAATTTGCCGGCTAACTGTAGAAGAAGGACAGTCATAAGTAATCTCTGGAAGACCTTTACCACCTGGGTAACCAGCTTCTAGAAGAAGCTTCTTTGCTAACGCAAGTTCTTCAGCTTTACCGTGACCACGGTAAGGATTTTGATAGCCAACGATATGTCCCGCGATTCCCGGAGGAACTGCAGATTGAGCTGGAAGGGCTTGGTTATTGTAAAAAAGCTCATTCGACTTATCTACGTTGTAAGCTAGACTCATCGCTTGACGAAGTTTGGTATTTCCTTTGAAAAGGTCGAGATCGTGATTAAAAGCGGTGTAAGTGACGTCAAGAGACGGAGAAATAAGAAGCGAAATCCCCTTCTCTTTAAGATCTCCTGAAAGATTTTTACCTGAAGGAATAGCAGCATCAAAGTTATCCTTAGGAATAGTCATATAATCGATCTTACCTTTGTTGAAATTTAGCCAACGAGGTTGTGATTCGACAATAATATTGACAATAATTTTGTCTACTAGAGGAAGGGGCTTACCCGCATCTTCTAACATTCCAATCGCTTTAAATTCCTCAGAGGCATCTGAAGGATAAAGTTTCTTACGAAATGTAGGGTTCTTAGTGTAGACAATTTTAAGGGACTGATTAAATTCGGGAAGAACAAATGGTCCTGTTCCCACTGGGTGATTTAGGAATTCAGCTCCGTAATGATCAACCACTTCTTTTGCAGTTGCGTAAGTAAATGGCATCGCTAGAGAGTAGAGAAACTGTGGAAATGCCTTAGCCAATTTAAATTGAAGAGTATAGCGATCAAGTGCCTGAAGACCTTCAACTTTTTCGCTGTAATCTACTTTGTCTTTAGCAGCATTACTCTTTCTCCAAGCATCGAGACCGGCAATCTTGCCATCGAGAAGCCACCAGCCTAAGCCTTGTAATTTTGGATCGGCTAGACGTTTGATTGAATAAACAAAATCTTCAGCAGTAAGTTCACGACCTTTTCCATTTGGAAATGCCTTGTCGTCTTGGAACATAACACCTTTTAGAATTTTAAAAGTGTAAGTAAGACCGTCTTTAGAAACTTCTGGCATAGCCGCTGCTAAATTTGGTTTTAAGGTATAAGGGCGCTTTAAGTAATGATACTCAAGCAAGCCTTCATAAACTCTGGCCACTTCAGAAGAAGAATAAAGGTCGTTGGAATAAATAGGATCCAATCCTTTAACTTTCGAAGAAACCGCGAGGTTCAAAACCTTTTCGTTAGTAACTTGTTTTTTGGTACAAGAGCTAAAGCTAAGGGCAAAGGCCAGCAGCAAGCTCAAAAGGGTAAACGTTCGTCTTTTCATAACTTTTCCTTATGATGTTGGGAATGACTCCGCAAAAATTTAGAATTGCCTCTCGCTTCACCGCAGACGCAAAACAACCCGATAAAAGTATATATAAGATAAAACGCTATATTCCAAGGTCTTGAGGCATATGTCAGAATTTTATTGGGGACGCGTCATTTCATTGACGCGGTACTCGAAGAGGAGCACTCGCTGAGGAAGAAATAGAGCTTCAATGGTTCCGCAATTTGACCTCGAAAGTCTTTCTCTCTCAGCACAAAAAGCTGCTTGCGATAGCCATATGGGCCGATGTCGGAAAACTGAAGCCGGATCCACTGGTTAGAACTAGTGCGGGCGGAAAGCCTAAATTGCTTCTCTGAAGAAGATTCAACTTTGAAGCCTACCGGCAACTGACCGTTGGAACTGGCCTCAATCATCAATGACAGATGACGAATAAAGTTAGACAAGCTGCGCCCTTTAGCGCTTCCGCCACTTAATTCGCGCTTTAAACGGCGGTAGAGCTCACCTTTTACCCGGTATTTCCCAGCTGCAATTTGTGGGTAATCGAGGGTTAGGATTTCCTCTCCATGAACAGGGATATCCAGGCCTAGGGACCAGCGCTTTTTTTCTTTTGCGAGTAGGGACTCATAGCTAAAAAGATAACTATTGCGTCCCACGTGCAAGCGGCCTTTTCCATCACTGGACCAACAAATGCGCTTCATTTGGTTTGTCGCGAGTACCGATTTTTCTGAATTTTTTGGGTTATGACTGCAGGCAGTGAGTAAAAGACTGACGGAAATTAATGTGACTTGGCGGTAGAAGCGGGCATACGCAATGATTCCAGCTCTTCTATGGCCTTCTTCACTTCGTCTCTCTCTTCTTTGTTCTTGCATTGCCTCAAGGCCTCCGCCAAAAACTTTTTGGCCATAGGAAATTTTTTGAGTTGTTGATAGATTAGCGCCAAATGCTTAGTAATGACCACATCATTTGGAACAAGTTCCCAAGCTTTCTTTATTTCAACTAATGCCTTTTGAATATCACCCTGTTTGTAATAAAACCAGCCCAGGGAATCTCTAATATAGCCGTCTTTTGGTTTAAGTTTGACTGCCTTTTTGATAAGCATTAATGCCTCATCCAACTTAATGCCTCTTTCTAAGAGTGAATAACCTAGAAAATTAAGGGCATGTGGATTTTCGGGATTTTTCTTGAGTACTTTGCGAATCAAGCGCTCTGCCATGACTGGATCATTTTGCTTGTCGTAGAGCGAGGCCAAGTAATAATCGTGGCCCTCATTATAGCCCTTTTCTTTCTGAATTGAGCTAATCGACGCGATCGCTCTGTCGACCGAACCGGCAGCTTCGAAGAAGCCGGCCATTAGAACTTGTAATTCAATTCTCAATCCCTCATGTTTTTTTGAAGTATTTTCAACGAAGCTTACAAAACGCTTTTGATTATTGGCGGGATTTTCCTCGGCCATCGCCAATAACATCTGGGCAATTTGAATATGGCTATCGTGAAATAGGCTGCTAGAAGTTGGAATTCGAGAAAAGTAACCTACTGCCTCATCAAACTCATCAGTTTGTTGAAAGAGCGATCCTAAGTAATAAAGAATCTTATCGCTTTCCGGCACTGCCGCCAAAATCTCTTTAAAGACGCCAATGGCATCATTAAATCGTTTGGCATCGGTATAGAGAATTCCCAATCGTACTTTTAAATTAAGATCAGAGCTATCGAGACTTGAAAGTCTCTCTGCGAAAGGGATTAACTTTTGAAATTCCCCAAGCGCAAACATAATTTGAACGGCTCTTTGTAGGACAGGGTAATTATTCGGATGTTTTTTAAGAAATTTTCTGTAAACCGCTACGGCTTGTTTAAATTTTTCTTTTTCCTCAAAGAGTAGACCGATACCCATAACCGCTTGGTAGAAGCTCGGGTCAATTTTCAAGGCCTTCTTAAAGGACCTTATAGCTTTTTTACGTTGGCTCTGATCGAGTGCCATTTTGCCAATATAGTAAGAGAATATAGCGCGCTTTTTGATCCGTCGTTCGCATTTAAGCAACAGCTTTTCGGCAGTCTGGTATTTCTTTTCCACGCTGTAGGATTTTGCCAAAAAGACACAGGCTTCTTCACTCTTAGGATTATGTTTTACAACTTGCTTGTAGACTTTACGGGCCTTTTTCTTCTTCTCTAGAGCAGTGTAAACCCCTCCCAAGATCAGTCCGTTTGCCTCTCCTTTATCTTTCTTAAAAAGCGCTTCGAGAAAAGGTATGGCCTTTTCCATCGAACCAGCTCTAATCAAATCTATGGCATAGCGGCGCTTTAAGTAGTCGTCGCTAGGATTCATTTTTAAGAGGTGTTTAAAAATTAAAGAAGAAGTTTGAAAGTCACCTTGTAATGAAGAGTCATTGGCCTTAAAGAAAAGGTCTCCAGAGAGAAACTTTACCGCCTCTGGTCCTTTGGCTATTGCTTCACTTGAAACTTCTTCCAATTTTCCATTGGCCTCATTATAAGCATTGACCCGGTTATCAACTTGGCTTGAATTACTGTTTAGCTTGTTGCGTACTTCAATGGGCTTAGAGACCGAACGGTAATGTCCGCATGAATAAAGGCTAATTAATAAAAAAAATAACGACCATTTAAGCATTAAGTTCCCTATTCCTTGGGTCTTTGGGCCCCCTAATGGAGCTCCGTACTTAAAGACTTTTCGGACAGCAGCTTGAGAGCTTTAAAAAAGGCGCTGATTTGGCCAAAAATATGAAAAGGGCAGCTTTTTCTGGAGGATTTTAGTCTAATAAAGGGAGTATATCGGGCTTAAAGCGCCCTAAATTGGGCTTTTTTTATAAAATGACGCAAAATTTGTTGACGGGCACTCCTGTGGCAGGTATTTCAATGGAGCATTAATCGCACTGTACCAAATTTTGCGTAGGATCAAGCCCCGAATGGTGGCCAAATCCTCGAGATCACGTTGTAATCTCCAATTTTTGTTTATAATTACGGTCAATTACTGAAAATTCTACACAGCATGTCATAAGGTAGGGTTTAGGTGCTATAAGCAAATTGACCTTTTAAATTAAGTATTAAGTTTGAAAATTTAGAACTTTCATCACTTGTAGATAGGGGAAATTAAGATGAATGAAGTAAGAATTATTAAAAGGTATCAAAACCGTAAGTTGTACGACACACACCAAAGTTGCTATGTAACTCTGGAAGAAATCGCTCAAATCATTCGTGAAGGTCACGAAATTCAAGTGATCGACAACAAGACTAAGAACGACATCACTTATATGACTCAGATCCAACTTCTTTTTGATCAAGAACGTAAATCTACTCGTGCCGGTGACGTTGAGCTTCTAAAGCGTGTTATTCGTTCTGAGGAAGGTACTTTTACAGGTCACATCCGTGCCCTAGAAGGACTACCTATTCCTGCTGAAGCGGCTGAACTTAAGCCTTTCATGCAACCAGAAGTGACTGCCGCTGTTGAAACTCCCAGCATTTTAAACTAAAATAAGACTATAGTTTAAAAATTAGCTGAGGTTTCACGGATTTGAATACCAATCGCTTAAAAAATTTAAGTCAATACATACTGCTACCAGTGGTCTCAATGATCGTTGGTAGCAGTTTTGTTTTTGGCGCTAGTTCCATCCAAAAACTTACCTCCAATGAAAGTGCCCAAGAGGCGCTAGAAAAAGCTGAAGATGTTACCAATCATCCGCGACTGCAAGCGGGTACCAAGCTCCATTCTTTTGGTATAGGTGTCGGTCAAACATTTTTGACTGGTGGATTTGATGAAATTGGCGAAGATAAGATTACCTTTGATCTTCTTTATAACTACTCCGCTAGTCACTCATTTGATTTGCTAGTAGACCTTCACCACTCCAAGCATGAGTTCAGAGACCATTACGTAAAATTATCTGGACTGGCCGTGGGGATAAAAGCTAAGGTGTACCAATTCGATTCCTTCGCTCCATTTGCTTTGGGCGGACTAGGGTTTTACCTCCCTAAGGCCTATCGTGGAGTGAATAATGAAATGGTGGAATCCGATAGCCATCTGACTTTCGGGTATCATTTTGGAGGAGGCTGTGACCTTCGCCTCAATAAACGTATGACCGTTGGAATCTTGGGAACGTACCATAATCCCTTTGATGTAAAACAGGAACTCGGGCCAGAAGTTGAAGGATCCTATTTCAAACTCCTCATCACAACACTCTACACCTTCTAACAAACTTATTAGAAAATTATACGTCGTCACCGGTAAAGGTGGAGTTGGAAAAACTTCGCTAGCACTTAGCATGGCCTTACACCTCAAGAATTCCGGAAGGAAGGTCTTTTACAATAGCTTTGACCATACCCCAGACCATCAGTTGTTAAAGAGCCTCGATATTCCCTACTTAGATCTTGATATTGTCGATAGCGCTAAAACTTATATGGGAAAGAAATTAAAGTCCCAAACCATTGCCTCCTGGATTATGAAAACCCCTTTCTTCCACTCTCTTTTTAATATGATACCAGGGCTTGGGATGATGATCCTGCTTGGCCAAATTATTGAGCTGCTTGAAGACGATCCGGAATTGACGATAGTTTTAGACTCTCCCGCTTCGGGCCATGCCCTTACCATGTTTGAGTCTTCACATAATTTTCGGGACATGTTTAAAACTGGATTGATTGTCGATGATATCGATCGTATGCACCGCTTTATTTACGGTGAGGGAATATTGAAAACGGTAATTGCCTGCCTGCCAACCCAAATGGCCTTAACAGAGGGAACCGAACTTCTCGAGTCGCTGAAAGAACTAAAAATCGAAGATATTCAACTAGTCTCCAACGATAATTACCACCTGACCCCTGGAGTAAGTGACAGTAGCGAAAAAGACCTTCCGAATTTTTTAATTAAAAAAGTTGAATTAGAAAAAGAAGTCAGTGCAAAACTAAACTTACAAGATAATCTGCTCTTAGCGCATATTCCTACCATACATAAAAAAGAAGTCATAGAGGCCCTCTCCCCCAGTATGGAAGGTCTGCTATGAGTAAGCGAATTGAGATTTTCTGTGGAACTGGTGGAGTGGGAAAAACTACCCTCGCGACTGCAAGGGCCTTGCAATTGGCGACTTGTGGTAAAAAAATTCTATTGATTACTATAGATCCTGCCAAGCGACTTAAGGAAGTCCTCAGTCTTCCCGACGATGATAGCGGCCAGGTCCACCGGGTTCCTGCCCAGCAATTTAAAGAGTTTTGTGGCGAGCGGGAAATACATTTGGATGCCCTCTTAATGTCCCCTAAATCCACGATGGAAAGAATGGGAAAAGAGCAGGGAACCCTCGAAGATTTAGATAATCCCATTATAAAAATATTAACTCGTCCTAATGGTGGCATGAATGAAATCATGGCGACAATTGAAGTCCAGCACTATCTTAAAAGTGGTGATTACGACTTAATTATTCTAGATACTCCCCCCGGGAAGCACTTTATTGATTTTCTGGTCTCCTCTAAAAAGATTAACTCCTTTTTCGATAAGACCTTTATCGAAATATTTAAGTATGTTGGAAAATCAATTGGCAAGAGCGAGAAAACCGGCCTTTTTCAAATGGTGGTTTCTTCTGGTGTAAAAAAACTTTTAAGCTACCTTGGAAAAGTAACTGGTGCCGATTTCGTCGACACTTTTATCGATGCCATTATTGGGCTATACAAGACCAAGGACTCTTTCTTAGAGGCATTGCGCTTCCAAGAGAACCTCAAAATAAAAGAATTTTCAAATTGGTTCCTAGTCACTTCTGTCGAGCAGCAAAAAATGGAAGAGGCGCAGGAAATGCGTGAGGGTGCCCTGCAATTTATGCATAGCGACAGCTATCTTGGCGTCAATAAATGCCTTGGCCCTCATTTGAGTGACTGGAATCCCAGCTCCCGGGAGCAACAGACCTTGAAAGACTCTATGCGAGATCGAGAAAATAGGTTAAAAGAAGCTGCCGGAAAGAGTTTCGATAAGGTTTTGGAATTTCCAGTTGTATTGGGAGCTTCCCCTAACCAACACGTGATTGAATTAGCGCGGGCCTTTCAAGATTACGATCCTCCGGTATAAAAATTTTTGAACTTCCATTCAAGGACTAAATTATGATGAAAGGTGCTAAACCCAATGTACTCAAGGCCATCGGCGGTTGCCCTATAGTTAAGCTGAATACCATAGCTAATGGTGTTGATTCCGAAATTTACGTCAAGTTAGAGTATATGAATCCGGGTGGCTCAACAAAGGACCGAATCGGCGTTTATATGCTCGACCGGGCCCTCGAGGATGGACGGCTTAAACCTGGCGGTACCATCATTGAAGGAACTTCTGGAAATACTGGGGTAGGACTTGCAATGTGGGCAGCCGTGCATAAATACAAATGTATTTTTGTACTTGCAGACAAACAGTCTAAAGAAAAAATTGATAATCTTCGGGCCTTTGGCGCCAAAGTTGTGGTCTGTCCTACTAATGTTGAGCCAGAAGATCCGCGCTCCTATTATTCGGTTTCGAAACGCTTAAGTGAAACTATTCCCAATTCCTTCTATGTAAATCAATACGATAATCTCAATAACCGAGAGACTCATTATAATTGGACTGCCCCTGAAATGTTCGAACAAACTTCAGGTGACTTTGATACTTTTATGGCGACCATAGGAACTGGTGGAACCATCTCAGGTTGTGGCCAGTACTTTAAAGAAAAAATGCCTAACGTAAAAATTGTAGGCATTGACTGCGTT
>JABGVH010000133.1 GCA_018646195.1 Halobacteriovoraceae bacterium | reverse complement strand
TGATTTTATTGATATTAAGCATGGCCGCAAAGATATGAGCTTTGCTTTCCCAGAATTGGAACCGGTTTTACGAGATACCTATGGTGTAATTGTCTATCAAGAACAGGTGATGAATATTGCGCGAGTTTTAGCTGGTTACAGTTTAGGCCAAGCTGACATTCTTCGAAAAGCGATGGGGAAAAAGAAGATAAGCTTAATTGAAGAACATAAGGCCATCTTTTTAAAAGGATGCGCTGAAAGGAATTATGACCTCAAAAAGTCCGAAGAGGTCTACCAGCTTATGGCCAATTTTGCTGAGTATGGATTTAACAAATCACATGCCGTGGCCTATGCATTAATTGCCTATCAAACTGCCTTCTTAAAGTGTTATTACACAGCTTCATTTTTCGCAGCGTTATTGAGCACGGAATTATCTAATACTGACAAAGTAACCCAGTACATTTCAGATGCCAAAATGCATGGGATAGAGGTTCTTCCTCCCGATGTTAATGAATCGCTTTGGTTATTCAATGTTGTAGATGGCAACCTTCGCTTTGGCGCAGGTGCGGTTAAGAATGTTGGAGAGGGCGCTGTTGAAAATATGATCGCGGAACGTGAAGAAAATGGACCCTACCTTGGGTTCTTTGATTTTTGTGAACGGGTCGACCTACGAAGTATGAATAAAAGGGGAATTGAGTCACTTATAAAAGTTGGTGCCTTTGATGGCTGTGAAAAATCTTTGAATCGGCGGACGATGTTGGAGAATTCTGAAACTGTGATCAATTTTTCCTCAAAAAAACAGCAAGAAAAGGAATTGGGGCAGGTCTCCCTATTCGATATGGACTCAGAAGCGATGGGAGATACCGAAGCTCAATTGAGTTTAGAGAAGTTGGAAGATTTTGATGATCGAGAAAAATTACGCCATGAAGCGGAATTGATGGGCATTTATGTCTCAGGGCACCCACTGGATCGCTATGCCGGTGTGCTTAAACAAATGGCCTCAATGGACATTGCAACAATCCATGATATGCCTGGCAACGATAAGAGAGATGTGGTTATCGGGGGTATGATTAGTTCCCGAAAAAATATTTTGACCAAGAAAGGCGACAAGATGTGCTTTGCTAACTTGGAAGATCTTTCCGGCAAGATCGAATGTATAGTCTTTCCCAAAACCTATGCAGAATACGAATCGGTCCTAGAGGGGGATGACCCGCTGATTATGACTGGCCAAGTTAACCTTTCTGAAGAACCCCGGAAATTTTTTCCTAACAAAATCCAAAAATTGAAGGAAGAAGCTGAGGAGAGGGTTACCGGAGTGCGAATTAATGTTAAAATGAATGAGCTGAACTCCCAGCGCCTTGAGCGGCTTAAACAGGTTGTTTTAGGTTATAGGGGATCAGTACCCTTACACCTCATTTTTGAGCATGGAGAGGGAAGGGCACGCTTACCTCTAGGTGAAGGATTTTTAGTAAATCCTACACCACAGATGGCGGCCAAGATTAATGAATTGTTTAATGCTAATAGCGTCCAGTTTATTGTTGATGGGAAAGTTTCAGAAATACAATAAAGATTAATTGGTCTAAGGAAAGATCGAGATGAAGACAAGGTTGTTACTATTTGTGCTTTTTACCATGAGCTTTTCTGCTCTCAGTGCAAATAAATTTATACAAGGTGAAGGGAAATTTTTAGCAAAAAGTGAAGACTCTCTTAGCTTCGTCAAAACTCAATTATTGGCCCGTTCTATTCAGGACATTTTAACAAAAGAAATGACTTCAATGGGACTCGATACGGCATTCTTTTGGGAAAAGTATAATGAAAAATTTGAAAATTACTTTTCTCCAATCCAAGAAAACTTAAAGACTAAGTATAAGATCGGAACCCCAAAAGTTACTAAATACTTAACCGAGTCATATGCCAAGGCAGTTAGGACAAAACGGTTAAAGCTTAATGCAAAATACGGTCGCCTCAATCGAGTAATTACATCTTATTCAATTAAGAACGTGTCTACCTCGATGAATGTTCCGAACTCTCGTTTTATGAAAATCCAGGCGAAAGTAAACCGGAAACAACTCTATAAAATTTTCCGTCGTTTCACTTCCCATGAAGATCAAAGAACATATAAGAAACTTTTCGTAACACTTGATTTCAATTTGAATAACACGACTTGGAATGATGTTGGTGTAGAAGTTGAATCAGACTTTTCATCGGTAGTGTTGAATCATTGGAAAAAACTACTGGAAGAAAAACTGAAAGGCATAGTAGAAGAAGTAGAAATTACGGACCTAAGCACCAGAGAGAGCCTGCAGGACTTTTATAAAGCTCCAGTGGAGGCCTTTACTGGAGTTGATACAGAAAATAGTAGTAGTGACGAGTCAGAATTATCGCAATCCCTATGGCTAAGAGTTAAAACAAACATTCATAAAACAGCTGAGGATGTTCTATTAAAAAATCGCAAATTCAGAGTTGGGGGAGATTTTATTTTACTAGATTTAAGAAATAAAAAACTAGTTGCTTTTCATGATTTTATAGAAGAAACGCCTCGCTTCAACTATGAAAAGAGCCATAAATTATCATCAGATCTCGCAACTCTTGTTTATCGTTTACCAACTGCTGAGTTTAATAAACTTGATAAAACGGTATCTCGCCTACCAAAACGTAACCACTATATATATTTAAACTTAAAGAATTTGAATAATATAGCTGAAGTGTTCGCCATCAAGGAGCTTCTCATCAATAAGGGTTTCTCCTATAACTTTCAGCCGGTAATTCAATCATTTACTGGAACAGAAGGAAAAATTACTCTTAATTTTCGAGGTAGTGGCGAGCAAGTTCAACAGGTTCTTTGGTCATTGCAGGAAAGCCGTATAAATAAAGAAAAAATTATTACCTTCGAAAGTTCTGAGAATCCTTTTAGTATCACGCTAGTTGAAAAGGTTCTTGAAGAAGCGAAAGAAGAGCAAGTCATTAAGAAAGATCGCTTAAAGCCTAAGGAAAGAAAAAGCCCGAAACGTATCGATAAAATTTCTCCTAAAGGGAAAGAGAAGACAGAGTTTATTTAGGGAGGCCAGTTATGGCATTTACGAGTAGTAGTAAATTTTTAAAGATATTGGTGATGGGAGTTTTTCTTTTTGAAACTCTGGCTTGCTCAAGAGGAGTAATCGAACGTACTAATCAGGGGCGAAGACCTAGAAAAAAGGCACGGAGATATTTTAACGGTGTAAAAAAGAAAGTCGCTCTACTCACTTTTTTTAATGAAGCACCTTATGGTGGGCAAGACTTAGGGATCACGGCCACAGAAGAGCTTAGAAAAGAGCTCTCCCGAACGAGAGAATTTGTAGTAGACCCAATGGCCAAAAAGATTTTTGGTAGCTCAAAAGAAATATATGCGGGTGGTGGAGTCAAACTTGTCCAATTGGCAAGAAAGGCAAAGGTCGCGGGAGTTAACTTCGTTCTTTTTGGACGAATTATTGAGGCCAGGATAAGAGAGAAGACCGATGAAATCGGCGTTGTTCGCGAAACAAAGTCCTACACAGAGTCTAAAGTAGAAATTCGTATATTTGATGTAAACTCGAACAAGGAGATTTACACTGATACTATTAGAGGTTATACCGACGATGCTAACTTTCGATTCTTTGGTCAAAATAGAGAAGATAGATTAACTTATCGCCGCGAACTTTTACGCTACTCGATCCGTGTCGCCGTTCGTAAATCTATACCCCGCATTTTAAAAATATCGGCCAAGCTTGACTGGGTAGGAAGAGTTGCAAGAATTCTTGGGAATAAAATCTACATAAATGCCGGAAGAAAAAGTGGAATCCAAGTCAGTGATATTTTAAAAGTCATTACAGAAGGGCAGGAAGTCTTTGATCCCGAAACAGGAGCGTTGATAGGCGTTTCTAAGGGAGAAGTAAAAGGAACTATTGAGATAATAGATTATTTTGGTCCCGATGGTTCTATTGCCATTTTGCATTCTGGTGGCTCTGTATTAGAGGGTGACTTTGTTCAACTTTACTAGTTTTACTCCTTATCAAGTCTTTAAGAAAATTGCATTTTCTCTCGACGCTGAAGTGGCGCATGTTCAGGCGATTGAGTTCCTTTCGCGTTTTCCATTAATTGCTTCCGAGTGCTTCCTGGGAAAAGAGCTTGGCGATAAATATAAAATTACTAGTGGAGGGCTCACTTGGGATTTTCCAATAGGTCTTGCTGCTGGATTAGACAAAAATGCTGAATGTATCGACTTTTTTACGCGAATACCTTTTGGGGCGGTTGAAGTCGGCACTGTGACGCCTCTTCCGCAAGAGGGAAATCCAAAACCTCGTCTCTTTCGTCTTGCTAAAGAAGAAAGTCTCCGCAATCAAATGGGGTTTAATAACTTTGGAATGGATACAATTTTTGAGAACGTTCAACACGCTAGCCGAAATGGAAAAATTTTAGGTATAAATTTAGGAAAGAATAAGTTAACTCCGCAAGAAGATGCTCCTCAAGATTATCGTAAATTATATAAGAAATTTCACAAAGTAGCGGATTATTTAGTTATAAATGTGTCATCTCCAAATACTCCAGGATTACGTGACCTGCAGGAAGAATCTGGGCTAAGGAGAATATTTGAGGCACTCGTCGAATTAAGAGCAGCGTTTCCCAAACCACTTTTTTTAAAAATAGCACCAGACCTATCGGAAGATGCATTACCGAGTATCGTTAAACTAGCGGAAGAATTTAGGCTAGAAGGGATTATTGCTACAAATACCACCATCATACCAGCTCTTGGAGCGGGTGGAGTTTCTGGAAAGTTACTTACCGAAAAAGCAGCGTTGGTACGTAAAAAGCTATTAGAACTGACAAGTAATAGCAGTCTTGAGATTATTGGAGTTGGTGGCATCTCCTGCTTCGAGGACTTGTGGGAGTTTTGGCAGCAAGGTGGAAAAGTTGTTCAAATCTATTCTGCATTTATATATCAAGGTCCTTCAATTTTGAATAACTTTAGAAAAGAGATAGACGAAGTATTAGAAATTAATCAATCCAGTAGCTTAAGTGAATTATTGAAAAATATAAAAAGCGCTAGGCGAAGATAAATGATGAATAAAAGAGATTGGCTAATATTAGTCTTTCCTGTGTTTATTTTTCTTTTTGGAAATTTTTTCTTTTTTGGTTTAGATAATCTCGCTCTAATAAAAACAATTATTTGGTATTATACTCTCTGCTTATTTGGACCTCTCTTTTATTTACTTGTGGCCCCTTATAGTTCAGTTATTAAAAAATGGGGTTATTCTTTCTCTAAGAGCTTAGGGCTCTTAGTATTATTTCTTGATGTTTGGTTAGGAAGCTACCTTGGGCTTCCACTCTATAGCTTTTATGGAATTCTTTTACTACTCGTATTATGGTTACTCGTTAGTATTATAATTGGTCAAAAGTCCCCTCTGAAAATTGATATCGAGGAGGTTTACCTATCCGAAATAATTTTTCTTTTTGCCTTTATTTTTATTTTGATTATAAATTCGTTACACCCTGAAATCTATTGGGGTGAAAAACCGATGGATTTTTCTATCTTGAATTTTATGGCGCGGACCGAGCAGGTGCCTATTCAGGATGTTTGGGCCTATGGTCATGAAATGAAGTATTACTACTTTGGATATTTGATTTGGGGAGGATTTTTTAAATTAACCAGCATCCCTGTAGATGTTGGCTATCATTTATCGATTGCTTCCGTTACCGGATTATTCGCTCAAAATGCCTACGGTCTTTTTAGATACCTATTTAAAAGAAAAAGGTCCTCAATAATAGCTGCCCTTGCTTTAACTTTTGGGGCCAACTGGGCCGCCGCCTCTTTCTTACTCACAGGCAGAGTCGCTAATATGCGCGCATTCTGGGAGTCAACCAGGGTTTTTCGACAAAATAATTTTGCAGAGTATCCAAGTTGGAGTTTTCTTTTTTTCGACTTGCATCCTCATGTTATGGCGTTGCCGTTTTGTTTATTGTTTATCTTTTTGGCCGTCACCTATATTCGACAAGAGAAAAAAACAATGCTGTTAAGTCTTCTCCTGGCAATCAGTTGGGGTAGCCTTCTGGCGCTAAATGGATGGGATTTTCTAATCTACACATTCGTTTTTGGAATATTATTAGTTCTTAGCTATAGAGGTAAAACAATTCGGTCTTTTTTGAAAGAGAATATTGGAATCCCATCTCTTATTGCACTTGTTGGGGTCGCTATTGTCTCACCGATGTTTATGGTCTTAAATTCGGGAAAAAAGTCTTACCTGGGCCCATTTATGGGTACCTCTAATGGTTTTATCGAATACTGGAACCACGGGGGGACCTGGTGGTTGTTAATAATTCTTCTTGCTTCTTATACCGTGTGGAGAAGTATTTTTAAGAAAAAAGTTCCGCAAATTAATACTTATGGTGCCTTACTTATTGCAATATTTTTTCTGATTTTATTCGCAGAAAATTTTACCTTTATGGATCATATGAATACCATTTTTAAAACCAATAACGTTGTTTGGGTCTTGCTTGGAATTGTCGCTCTATCGTCATTAAGGGTTTTAGATAATTTAAAAAGGCTCCCTAAACAATGCCGACTTGCTTTAAAGACAGGCGGAATCTTAGTGGCAATTTTATTGCTATGTGGGACGGTTTTTAATATTCGAGCGGTAACTAATTTTTATCCTTACCAAACTAGTCGACCAAGTCTTAAGGGGTCTGAATACTTAAAAAAGATGAATAATAGTGATTACGTAATAATTGAGTGGATTCGTAAAAATATTGTGGGAACTCCACTTTTAATTGAATCTCCTGGAGAAAGCTTTGATCATAGCTCTGCGCGGATTTCGATGCATACCGGATTGCCTAACTTTCTTGGTTGGCGCAATCATGTGCTGCTTAGAGGTATTTCAGCAAAGGTGTACTTAAATCGCAGCATTAAAATTAAAAAAATATATAATTCGACTGATGCCCTCAAGATTTATGAGCTACTACTGAAACAAAAAGTATCTTTAGTTATGGTTGGGCCAATAGAGAAATCGAGATATAATACTCATGGATTAGCAAAATTTGAGAAATTTTCGAATCTTTTTATCCCTCTTATTAAAGAAGGGAAGAGCACCCTCTACCGTGTCAAAGGCAGTTTATAATGAAATTAGATATTCCTTACAATATGGAACATGACTACAACGAATTATTGCACGAAGTTCCTAAAGAATCCATGGAGATGGAAAAGGGCGTTGCATTTATATTAGATAAAATTAATGAAGCTGAAAATGATAACGATTCAGCTCATTTACATTCGAACGTAGGAGTTTATTTAAGGATACTTAATAGACTCGATGAATCTGAAAAATACTTGAAAGAAGCTATTCGTCTTTTTAAAGCGGCTGATAAGCTGGCGCCCCGAATTCAGGCCGATATCCGATTGGCATCAACTAAGCATTGGCAAAAACACTTCTTTGATGCTGAAAAAATTTTCAATGATTGCCTTAAATATATTGAAAAGCATAATGAACAGGCCATCATGCAGGCCTTAGAAGACTATTGCCTTTATTTTAAAGGTAAGATGAGATTTGAACAGGGACAGCTTGATGGGGCGCTTGAGGTTTTCTCAAAATGTCATGAATTGAGGTTAATTAGGGGGGATCAGCATTTGATGGATATGGCCGCCCACTGCATGCATGTAGTAAAAGAAAAAAAGGATAGTAAATAAATTAGAGGTAGTCTGGTCGCTTATCATAGGCGAGAGGATCTTCGTGCCCGGCTTTTTGGAATCCCCTTAGCCTTAAGGCGCATGAATCACAAATTCCACAAGATACATCATTTCGATCATAACAAGACCAGGAAGAAGAAAGAGGTGCTTTTAGTTCTAACGCTTTTAAAACAATTTCTTCTTTCTTTAAATGGATGACTGGAGTGAGTACCGAAATATCCCCTTCCTTTGTACCCTCTTTTATTAAATTATTTAAGGCCTGGTAGTATGAAGGACGGCAGTCAGGGTAACCGGAAGAGTCTTCTTCAACAGCTCCAATATATATTTTCTTGGCCCCAATGACTTCAGACCAGGAGACTGCCATCGAAACGATATGAGTATTCCTAAAGGGAACATAGGAATCGGGGATAATCTCCGAGTCACCTTCGTATTTTTTTACGGAGATCGAATCGTCGGTTAACGAAGACCCTCCAATTTGTTTCAAAAAGGAGACATCGATTATTTTTCGTCTGACTGCAGGCACTGCATAGTGATCCGCAATCTTGTGAAAACATTCGAGCTCTTTGACCTCAGTATTTTGTCCATAATTGAGATGTAAAAAGGCCAAGTTTTGGTGGGATTCGTTAGCTATGGCAGCGGTGAGTAATGAATCCATACCCCCGCTTACAAGAACAACCGCTAATTCAGAACTTTTTGCCATAGCACTACCTATCTTTTGTTAAGCTTTCTCAGCTTCGGACTTTAAATATTCTAAAATCTTTTCAGTCTTAGCTAAGGCCCGCGCTTTTTTATCTACCAGAGAACCTTCTGTTTCCTGAACCATTATGTAGAACTTTATCTTAGGTTCAGTTCCAGAAGGTCTTAAGTAGACTCTATCCCCAGAGCTGAGGTGATAACCTAGGACATTGGAGGTCGGCAGGTCAAGGCTCTCAGTCTTATTTTCCTGATAATAGCGAATAGTATGTTCTTGGTAGTCTTCAAGAAGATGAATATCTTGATCGAAAATGCGCTTATCAGAATATTTTCGGAAGTTACTCATTATTCTTCCAATTTTTTCGCTTCCTTCTTTACCCTGGTACACGATATTAAGAAGAGTCTCATGACTAAATCCATATTCATCGTAAATTTTATCTAATGCTTCAACTAAATTAAGTCCTTGCAACTTATACCATAGGGCAAGTTCACTAATTAGCGTAATCGAGCTAACACCATCTTTATCCCTGATTGAATCGTGATTCAAATATCCAAACGATTCTTCCGTCGCAAAAACAAAATTCCGTTCAGGCTCATTCTGTTCAATTTCTCTCATACGTCCACAAATCCACTTGAATCCGGTGAGCGTGTTTTCAACCTCGATACCAAAGTGTTTCGCAATTTTTTCTTGTAGAGGAGTTGTGACAATTGTTTTTACAAAGTAGGGGTTCTTGGGGATTTTTCCCTGCTCTTTCCAATTAGTTAAAATATAATGAAGCATTATAATGCCAATTTGATTTCCATTGAGATAAACAGTTTCACCCTCATGTTGAAGGGCGACTCCCAAGCGATCTGTGTCGGGATCACTGCCCAATGCAATATCTGCCCCAGATTTTTTCATAAGATCAACTGCAAGTGCCAGCGCTTCCGGATTTTCAGGGTTGGGAGAGCTTACAGTTGGAAAATCGCTATCAGGCTGGGCCTGCTCGGGAACAACTTCGACATTCTCTAGACCGAGATCTTTAAGCGCTCGGACACAGGGAATAAGTCCTGTCCCGTGAATTGGAGTGTAGACAATTTTTAGTTTCTCACCATTTTGCTGGCACATCTCTGGATTTACCACCCACTTATAAATCGCCTCATAGTAGAGATTTTCTATATCTTCTCCAATCCAATGGATAAGGCCATCTTGAACACCCTTATCGAAGTCCATAAATTTAATGCTGGAGTAGTCTGTAATTTTATTAAAATTACCAATTATATTTTTGTCGTAAGGAGGAGTCACCTGGGCACCATCTCTCCAAAATACTTTGTAGCCATTATTGTCTGGGGGATTATGGCTTGCAGTGACCATGACTCCGGCCTGGCATTTAAAATGGCGTATGGCGAAGCTAACCAGGGCGACTGGATTCAGCCTTTTGTAGATATGAGCAGTAATCCCGTTGGCAGCGAATACGCTGGCGGCTTCCTTGGCAAACTCAAAACTAAAATGTCTTGAATCATAAGAGATTGATACACAGAGCTGACTTTCACCGGTTGCGAGAACTTCGGTGGCCACGGCTTGGGAGGCCTTCCTAATATTGTATTTGTTAATGCGATTATTTCCGGCGCCTAAAATGGATCGCATACCTCCTGTTCCAAACTCTAGATTTTTATAAAATCGCTCAATAATTTCTTTTGTATCATTATTATCAATCAGGTCTTGTATCTCTTTGCGAGAGTTTTCATCGAAATGAGAATTGTTTGCCCAGGCGCGGGCCAGGTCCAATGCTTTGCCTTCCATATGGGGCTCCTTTAAGTTGTGGGCCATTTTCGCAAATTAGACCTTTTTAGGCAAAAAAAAGAAGCAAAATTTCTTCCTAGACTGATACAATGGGAGTATATTTCGCACAATTTTAGTATTTATTTTAGGAGTAAAGCATGGCCAACAAAGAAATGAAGCATAGCAAAAATATTGCCGGAGCCTGGTTCTGTACCGACCCAGACGACGATGATGGAGAGGGATGTATCGCCTGTAACGTCTGTTACACAGGGGCGCCAGACTTTTTTGCAGAAGACGATGACGGAAACGCCTTCGTTACCAAGCAACCAACAACAGACGAGGAAGTCGCTCTTTGCCAAGAGCAGCTCGATGCCTGTCCGGTAGCATCAATTGGTAGTGACGGCTAAAATTAAAACAACTTTTTAATGCAGAACGTAAAAGAGGAGGCTGAGCTTCCTCTTTTTTTTTCTCCCGAACCTGTTAAAATTTAAATAGTTACATAATCATTTTCCAAGGAATAAGGAATGAATCCCAGTACTATCGAAATTATCGGGACCGTGCTTTTCGGTCTCGCGGTTGTCCATACCTTTATGGTCAAAAAATTTGAAAATTTGGCGCATAAATACCCAGAGGGTTCGATTGGCGAAAACTTTTTTCATTTCCTAGGGGAAGTCGAAGCAGTCTTTGGGATGTGGGGAGCACTCTTCATCGGCTTCTATACTTACTTTAAAGGATTCAGAGTTCTCGATGATAATCATCATCTCGTTCTTGGAGTAGACCACGGCTATCTCAATGCCTCGGGGGGATACATAGATGGAGCGGTCAATTATCTTTCAGGACTTAATTTCACAGAACCGGCCTTTGTTTTTGTCATTATGTGCATGGCGGGAACAAGACCTATAATTTTGCTGGCCGAAAAAATTATTATGAAAGCGTCGACGATAATGCCTTTTAACGGAAAGATGTCGTTTTATATTGCCGCCTTAATTCTTGGACCTCTTCTCGGTTCGTTTATGACAGAACCTGCAGCGATGACAGTGACTGCCTTAATTCTTCTCGATTATTTTTACTCAGGAGATATGAGTCCTAAGTTTAAGTACGCCACGATAGGAGTTCTCTTTGTAAACGTTTCAATTGGTGGAACTCTAACTCACTTTGCGGCGCCGCCAGTCTTAATGGTGGCCGGAAAATGGCATTGGGGCATTGAATTTATGTTTATGAATTTTGGTTATAAGGCGGCTATTGCCTGTGTAATCAATGCATTTGCCGTTGCGATGGTTTTTAAAAATGAGTTAACAGGCAATCTTGAAATGCGCCAAAAACACGATAATTATATGGTGCCAACTTGGTGGATGACCTCGGTCCATATTATTTTTCTTGCGATGGTTGTTTTAACCGCCCACCATATGGTTTTCTTTCTGGGTCTCTTTCTTTTCTTCTTAGGTTTCACAACTGTGACTCAAGAGTATCAAGATAAAATAAAGTTAAAAGAATCCTTACTCGTCGGCTTTTTCTTAGGCGGGCTTGTAACTCTTGGCTCTATGCAAGCCTGGTGGCTGAAAGAAATACTAACTCAGATGAGTGATCTAGTATTATTTATCGGTGCAACAGGACTGACTGCCATTACTGATAATGCCGCTCTTACTTATCTCGGTTCACTAGTTGAACTTTCGGACTCGGCGAAGTTTAACTTAGTCGCTGGTGCCGTTGCTGGCGGTGGTCTGACAGTCATTGCCAACGCTCCAAACCCTGCCGGTTTTGGCATCTTAAAGAAGTCCTTTGGAGAAGAGGGGATTAGTCCTCTCAAGTTATTGATGGGGGCCTTAATACCGACAATTATTGGATGTATTTGTCTTAAAGTAATTCCAAGCCTGGGTGGCATGGTTCATTAAGAAATTGTTAATATGAAGCTGGCTCGACCAGGTGGACCCAATTAAATGGGTCCTCTGTTCGGCCTTCCTGAAGCGCCAACAACCCCTCTCTAAGTCTCTGTGCAACTGGTCCATTATCATAAGGAATTTTGTATACAGTTCCATCTTCTTCTACAAAAGATTTTATAGGAGTTATGGTGGCGGCTGTTCCACAGGCAAATGCCTCGGTACAATCTCCACTTTGAATTGCGTTGAGCAATTTAGACATTTCCATCGATTCTTCTTTGACAGTTATTCCTAAGTGCTCAGCAAGTTTTAAAAGGCTTCGTCTGGTAATGCCATCGAGTATGGTATCGGTAATCTTGGGTGTAACTAAGCAGTCATTTATTACCGCCATAAAATTCATGCCGCTCATTTCTTCAATATACTTGCGCTCAATTGCGTCGAGCCAGATAGTTTGCAGACAACCATGTTGCTGACTACGGATTGCCGATTGGATTCCAGCAGCGTAATTGCCACCGGTTTTAGCGGCTCCAACGCCACCTGGGCAGGCGCGGATTTGGTCTCTTTCAATATAAACTGGTAGTGAGTCGGCAGAAAAATAAGAGCCTGAAGGTGAAGCAATCACCATAAATCTAAATTCATCACTTGGCTTAATCCCTAAGGTTTCTTCGGAAGTAAACATGAAAGGCCGTATATAGAGACTTTCGCCAGATAAGCTAGGGATGTAGGAAGCGCTGTAAGCAGTAATCCCTTCAACAGCGCTCATAAAAAGCTCTCTTGGCATTTCTGGCATCGCCATTCTCTCGGCCGATTTATTAAAACGTTTCCAATTCTCTTCTGGCCGGAAAAGAAAAGGGCCCTTACCTTCAACTCGGTAGGCCTTTAGTCCCTCAAAAATTTCCTGGGCGTAGTGGAGCACTTTACATGTGGGGTGCATTTGAATCGGGCCGTAGGGAATCATACGGGGAGTGCCCCATTCACCACGATAGTAGTCGCAAATGATCATGACAGGAGAGATGACACGACCAAAACCGTACTCTGCAGGCATTTGAAAGTCTTTTAGCGCCTGGATGGCCTTAGGGTTGATTTTCAAATTTTTATACTGGGTCATAGGGTCTCCAAAGGGGGTGGGATCTTTTTCGGAAACTAACAAAATTAATAGGCTTTGGAAAGTAGGGAATGCGTCAAGTGATTGAAATTATGGGCTAACTTTCCCTGAAAATCCCCCATTATTGGCAGTGGGGTCAATATTAGTGAAATCAACACGACAGGAGTTACCGTCGTACCATTGGATGTACATAACATCTTTTATACTTTCATTGAGAACGGCACCGTCCGCAAAGACTTGTTGGTCATTCCTAAAGGCGCTTACCGCTAGGCCTGCGGCGGGCGAGGCCACTTCACTAGACGTTGCATTTACAAATGCAGGACTAGGATGGACTGTCGTATCGTTGACAATTCTATTGGCATAAATTTCATTGCCTTTGGCAGTGACAACATAAACTTCATTGGTCACGCCATCTTCGCCAGTTATGATTTCTAATTGGTCGACGTTATTAATTGTACCGGCGGTATTATCGACGGGGGCGGCAAGATTTGTGGCCCCCCATGCTGAACCAATTCCTCGCCATAGCATTAGGTCACCAGCAATATTAAGTCCTGTAGCATATGAGAAATCGTTGCCAGTGATATTTCCAGCGACATCAATTTTGGTGACTGTGTTACCTGCAAAAATATTGGTATCTAAGGCAGTATTGACGCCAATTCCTGTTCCTAATAAGCCGTGGCTTGAGCCCGTGACGTTAACGTTCCCTAGGTGTTCGGCTACAATAAAGATGTTGTCGTTGACGGCATCATAGGCGTTGTGAACTCCATTATAAGGCTCTGTGTTTAACACTCCACCAATGACTGTCACTTCGCCGGCAGTAGTGGCAGTCGTCGTCGCCTTTACTACCGCAATTGAATTAGAATTATTGACGTCTATATAGGGTAGGTACCAGTTGGTAGAGTTTACAAATATATCACCAATTCCACCGTGAACAACATTGACGTCAAAGATATCCACTGTCCCAAGTGTACTCCGGTCCAGTCGACGGACTCTAATGAGTGGTGTTGTCGTTGCGAAGAAATCAAGTTCACCAATGGCATAGGATACCCAAATATGGGTTTCATTCCCAGTGATACTGAGATCATAGGGGGTTTCCAGGGCATTAAAAGTTGAATCACTATTAAAGGTAGTCGAACTTGTCACAGCCATTGTCCCACTGACTGGTGAAGTTGAACCATAGAAGACTGTTACGTCTGATGTAGTTGTACTGTACTGAACTGAGAAGAACTCGAGGGATGAAGTACTCATCCAAATCGCGGACTCTGAGCCAGTTGAAGTGGCAAAATCAAGCTCATGGGAATGATAAG
>JABGVH010000240.1 GCA_018646195.1 Halobacteriovoraceae bacterium | reverse complement strand
CCAACCTTTTAAAGCTCGATAGTCTGGACCACCTGGCCTGGGGAGGCTGGTCAGGTAGTGTAATTACTCCTGGTAGTAAGGAAAATAGCATTTTATACCAGAGAATTACACTAGCTGCAGATGATGATAAGCATATGCCGCTTAAGCAAGGGACTTTGACTAAGAGGGAAATAGCCACTATTGGCAAATGGATAGATGCTGGTGCCTACGGTAGCGACTACTCACCTACCATGAAGCAAAAGAATTCTTGGATTACTTCAAATTATCAATTGCCACTGCTTCCAAAAACTTCTCCTCCAAAAACAAATCCCATCGATAACTTTATCAATGCATTGGCTAAAAAAAAAGGCCATACGCTATCTGGCACTACTCCTAGTATTAACTTAGTCAGGCGACTTTATCTTCAACTAACAGGCCTTCCTCCGTCAGAAGCTCAAGTGAATTCCTTTCTTCTAAGGCCCGATAAATCAAAGTTAATTGAAAAATTACTCAATTCCCAGGCATACGCAGAGCGCTGGGCAAGCTTATGGCTGGATCTAAACGCCTATGCCGATAGTACTGGCAATACTCCCGATGCCGACAGGAGAGGCGCCTATTTTTATCGCGATCAGGTAATCAAGTCGTTAAAAAATGATTGGCCTATTAACAAAATGATTTTATTTCAAATCGTCGGTGATTCAATCCCACTCAAGTTCTTTAGTGGGCGTGAACACCTGGCGGCGAATCTTTATGGAGGGCCCGACCTATTTACTAATAGTCCAGGTTTAACTATTTTTTCTAAACATCAGAATATGATGGAGAGAACTATTTATTCCAACCTTGGGATGGATATCTCCTGTGCTCGCTGTCACAATCATCCCGAGCTACCAATCTCCCAGAGAAATTACTATCAGCTGATAAGTGCATTTAAGAATATTGAGGTTCTGCATTTAAATCTCAGAGAAAACTTAATTGAGGACGATATTCAATATAAGAAAGAATTGAGGGAGGCCCATCCCAGGCAGCTAAAAGACCCGGCCTTTTTGAAGAAAGTACATCGTTATTACCGCCAGCAAAAACCCTTAAAAATTATTTCAAAAGTTGAGGCGCAAGAAATACATGTTAGGAAAAGAGGGGTATTTAGCAATAAGGGTGAGAAAGTCTCTTTTGCACTTCCAGATATTTTCAGAGGCAGTAATGCAAGAATCGAGTATTGGAAAAAGCTTGCTTTAGAAAGGTACCCGGAGATAAAAAAAACTCCCTATAACTTAGAACGGCTAGCTCTGGCCCTATGGTTAACTGATAGCGAGCAAGGTGTGGGAAAATTTGTCGCCCGGGTATTTGTTGATAGTGTCTGGCGGGCCCATTTTGGAAGAGGATTAGCTTCCTCTCCAAGAGATTGGAGCAGTCTTAAATCGGCTGCACCGATGCATGCCCCTCTACTCAACTGGCTATCTCTCTACTTAATTAAAAATAATTGGTCATTAAAAAAACTAAACCAGCTTATCGCTTCTTCAGAAGTCTTCGCCAGAGCAAGTGCTACTAGTAAGCGCAGTTTGGCGCAGGCTAAATCTTTTTACCACCGTTGGTACCCAGTAAAACTATCGGCCGAGATGGTACGGGATAGCATTACCAAAATTGGGGTAGGCTTAAAGCTGAAACCCTACGGCCCTTCGGACTGGCCCTACCTCTCTTTGGACTCAAATCAAAATTATTTCAAAAACGATTGGTTCTATAACTCAAAGGAAATACGCGAGCGCCGTAGTGTCTACGCCCATAGAAAAAGAAACCGTCCCTACCCTGCACTCGGGGCTTTTGGGTTACCAAAATAGGGAAAGCCAAACCTCTATCGCTTTAATAGTGACACCATTAGACAGAGTCTATTCTTCCTCAACAATAATTATCTTATAGAGAATGCCAAGGCATTGGTGCGAAAAATCCGAAAGAAAAAGCTTTCAGCTGAAAATCAAATTATTAAAGCTTATCGTTTGATTTTAGGAAGAACGCCTAATAAAGAAGAGCTCAGTATCGCAAAGAAATTTCTAAAGGCCCCAAATGGTCATCGAGATTCTTTCGAAGTTTTTATCAAGACCCTTTTTTCACTTAATGAATTTATTTACCTAGGTTAATAATTGGAATTCGATCGAAGAAAATTTTTAGAACTCGGGGCCTTAGGATTAGGGGGGCTTAGTTTTTCCTCATTTTTATCGAGCTGCCTAAAAAAAGAGTCCGTGCTCGGCCAACAATTTGATCAAGTTATTTTCATCACCACCAATGGCGGCCTTTCCCATTTAGATTCTTTTGACTACAAACCGAAGTTAGAAAAATACCATGGCAATAGTATTCAGCTTCAGACCAAAAATGGCCTAAGCAATGCACGAATTATTAAATCACCATTTAAATTTAAGCAGTATGGAGAATCGGGAAAGTGGGTTTCAGAAGTCTTCCCTAAGCTGGCAGGAATTGTCGATCAATTGACCTTTGTCCATTCCATGACCGCCAACTCTCCCAATCATACTCGCGCACTCTCACTTATGAACACCGGTACTAGCATTCCTGGTTACCCTTCAGTTGCTGGCCGGATTATTCAAAATATCGGAACCCGGAATAAACAACTACCTGGCTTCTTTGTCCTACTCGACTCAAGCAAGTCTTTTCCGGTGAATGGGGAACATAATTGGCGCTCCTCACTAATTTCTCCACAATTTAACGGCGTTGTCATTCCTTCATCAGGACAACCGATGGCCGATCTAAGAAAACTAAGTTCCTTGCAATTGAAGGAGCAAAGAGAGCAGATAAAATTATTGACCGAGCTCAATTCTATTTATAATCAAAAGAATGATTTTGCGGCAAAATTAGAGGGACGCAGTCAGCTTTTTAGTCTGGCACTTGAGTCGCAAACTGAAATTCTAAAAACACTAGATACCAGTAGTGAATCACAGGCGACAAAAAACTTATACGGGCTTGAGCAAAAACCAACTCACCACCTGGCCAAGCAGCTTATCCGCGCCAGGCGACTGGTGGAAAATGGTGTTCGCTTTGTACAAGTCTATACTGGTGGCGCTAATACTGACGATAGCTGGGATTTTCACGAAGATGTAGCCGCTCACAAAAAAATGGCGGAAGGTAGCGATCGCCCAATCGCCGCACTAATTAGCGACCTAAAGCAAAGAGGACTATTAGAAAAAACATTGGTTGTCTGTGCCGGAGAATTTGGCCGCCTTCCAACGGAAGACAGCGATAGTGCTAATAAAGGCCATACCGGGCGCGACCATAATGCCAGCGCTTTCACTCTATTCATGGCAGGGGGAAACTTAAGGCCTGGTTTTAGCCTGGGTAGCTCTGATGAAATCGGTCTTTCAGTAGAAAAAAATCCAATAAGCTATCATGATATCCACGCTACAATTTTTCAGTCGTTGGGAATAGACTTGGCGACTTTAAAAGGGCAACAGAACGACCCCATATTAGATTTTATAAAAAAGCAAGGCCGTAGCATTGACCAGCTCTTCAGCTAGAGTTCCTTCTTAAGCCACTTGCCAAACAATTTAAGTCCCTCTTGATTGAGATGGCAGCAATTATCTCGATAGAGGTTTTCTTTTCGCTTCTTAAAGACTTTGCGAGCACTTTTAAAGCGGATACCTAACCTTTCTAAACGCAGCCCTTCATCCTCAATCAATTGATACCAGTCACTGACTGGTGATACCCAGTTTTTCTGAGTAAATTTTTCGCTCTCAGTAAGAGATAGAGGCTTTGAGTTTTGATCGTGCTGATTTGGTTGTAGTACAAAGAGATAAGGCTTATCAAAAGATTTTAATAGTCGATGCCCCATCAAAGTAAAATGGCTCCAGAGTTCAAGTTTTTTGCCATTTTTACGAGCATCAAGCTGATAGGTTTGGCCTATCGCCTGCTGTAACTCTAACTCCTTTTGATAAACATTGCCTTGAGTTTGATGGTAAAAAAAGTCCCATACCAAATATAGAGTGGGGCTCCTATTGATCGGCCAAAAAAGCTTATCGAGCAGACTAGTCACCAGCAAAGAGAGTTTGCGCCAAAAATAAAGCTCACCTACTTGCGATAAGAAGTCCCATTTTTTGGGGTAGAGGATCTCTGAGTGCAAGGGATAGTGCTGAGGAAATCCTTTTGGAGACGAAAATACTTCATTGAATCCGTCTAAGACAATTACATAATCTAATTTTTTAAAAAAATGAGAAAGCATGGCAAAAGTCTGTGGCTGTTTTGACCCTGCCATTGAAAAATTTAAGAAACGAATTTTCTTAGCGCCATTTAATTTGTTAAAGTAAGTACTGGCATCGGCCTCTATCGATTGGCCCCACTCAAGAGCAAAAGAACCGCCAAATAGTCCAACCCAATATTCATCTTTGGATTTGCTAAGGCCATCAAATTTTTCTAAATCGACTCCCATTTTTTCTTGGTGGTAATAACCAAAATAAGGGTGGGCGGCATATTTCTTGGCCGGTGGATCCGACCATTTAGTAAACTTAAAGTCCTCTAAGTAATCGCGGTATTGCACAGGAAAACTATTTGTCGGCCAGCGGTCTAAGCCTAATAAAATTAAGCTTGAAATCCCTTCAAGCAAAAGAACGGCTAAAATAACGCTAATTATGCCAAATCTGAGATTCAAATTCTTCTTCATCCTGTTATAGTACCCCTGCTCTGGCCAATAAAAGAAGACAAACTGATACTTTTTTGGCATTAATTTTCAGAGTAAAGGGTGAACCAATGGATAAGAAGGCCAAGGCCTATATTATATTTGATAACGATGGAACGCTAGTTGATAGCGAGGCCAACTTTATTGAGAGCATGGAAGTGCTACTACCGAAATATATGGGAAGAGCAGTCAGCCGCAAAGAAATAACCGACTGTTATGTCGCTGACTGGTTTCAGTACCTAAAGAACCTAGGTTTTGATAACCCAACTCCTGAATTTGTCCACTCCATGATCGATGACCTAACCGCTATGAATGAGAATTACCTGCCCCCACTTTTTCCAGGCATCGTTGAGCTTTTAGAAGCGTTAAAAGACCTCGAGATCGCAACTTATATTTGGACCGGCAGGGATAGCAAGACCGGGCTGGAGCTATTCAAAACCCACGGAATTTCCCATTTTTTTCACGATATGCAATTCATGGATACCTGCACTCCCAAACCACATCCTGATGGCCCTACTAAAATGCTAGGCACCATTGATAAATCAAAAATTTTATTGATTGGAGACAGCACCGTAGATGTAGAAGGAGCACGCCGCTTCGAGATTCCCTGCCTTATTGTAGACTGGCATAAAAAGGCCAAGTCTGGCTTTTTTGAATCCCTTGGTGCAGCAGCTGTAGTGACTGAACCAAGGCAAGTCCTCAGTTGGGTAAAACAGAATCTCTTAGCAAATACAAAGTGAAGGGATAATAGAATTACCGCCCTTTTCCAAATCCTGTTTTAACTAATTTTGGGCATCGGATTTTACTAAATTCACCACGACTTCCATCTTCAAATTTCTTCCAGGCAATTTTTTGGTAAAACCACCATCTCTTTT
This sequence comes from Halobacteriovoraceae bacterium, assembly GCA_018646195.1. GTDB lineage: Bacteria > Bdellovibrionota > Bacteriovoracia > Bacteriovoracales > Bacteriovoracaceae > JABGVH01. Next base: position 1,472 of record JABGVH010000240.1, on the reverse strand, counting down.
TACTGACCATATAGAGGACATACTTGTCCCGCTCCATTGATTTCACCTTATAAATCACCTCACTAGAAGAGTGGCTACTGGCAACCGAGCGCAATTTCTCAGTAAAACACTGACCGGTCTTAAACTTCGCAAAGTTGTTTTGACAGCTCGAAAGCCCCAAAAGGAGGCTCAAGAGTATGATTTTAAATGGTAGGTTTATTCTCTCCATAACTTATGGATTCTTCTCGGAAAAAGGGCCCTAAAGTTAAGGGATTTTGGTGCGTAGCGGGAATTTAATTCTTTGAATTCTCAACTAGTTGGGGTTGCAAGAGAGAATACTTTAGTTTAGTTTGGGATATCATTAATTTGAATGAGGAGAATCCCAATGGCTTCTGGCAGTCGTCACCGTAGAAAACACGGTAAAGGCAGACGGAAAAAGGGAAGCAACTATAGAAAGATGCTTCGTAAACGTCGACAAGGTAGAGTATAAACCGGTCTTGAGTTTCAAGGCCGGATTTTACTCATCCACAACTACTAAAACCCTATAAATTCTATAGTTATTTAGCTTTTTCCACCCTAAAAATTTACCCATGATATACCCCCTCTATAATCACCTTGAGGAGGAGACCCCATGAAATCAACTATTATCTTAGCCGCTGCACTATTGCTTGTTGGCTGTAAGACCAAAGTAAATGGAACATTAGACGTTTCAGAAAAGCTCACCCTAAACGCTAAAAAAGAAACGATTCAACTAGCTGCAGGAACCTACCGAACACAATTACAATTCAAGAAAACTAAGAAATTAGTTCTTAAGTTTCGTGATGGTGCTCAAAAAGGAAAGAAAATTACTCTTACAGTTCCTAAAGGTGTTCGCCTTTCTGAATATAACGGAGATTTCGCTCTTAATTCAGCTGAAGTTGGACAACCTTATAATCTTAAAGGCCATGTCGATACAGTAACAAAAACTTCTGGCCTACATCGTGGCGTTGAATCTTGTCACGAAACTGTTTATAGAACCCATTGTCGCCGTGTTGAAGGCGAGCGTGTTTGTGAGAGAACTTCAGTATCTGTAGAAGGTCGTCGCCACTACACTTACTTCTATGAAACTGATGACCGTGTTTTCGAGCTAACTCTCGAGCAACCAGAAACTGGCGCAAAAGCTGCTATGTTTGATGGTTCACGTCGCGATACAAGAACTGTTCGTCTTCACTCAACAGGTTGTATCACTGCATTTTCTGGATACCGTTACGGTTACCGTCACGGCGGTCGCTGGGGACGTTTTGGTCGTCACAATCACTAGACCAATACCAGCAACTTAAAATTATCTATTACAATGGGATCCTATCGGGTCCCTTTTTTTTAATATTTTTTACGGGCCAGGTCCGGAAAATCAGTAAAGACTCCATCAATGCCCACTTTCTCTAAAGCGGACAGCAAGTGATCGAAGTTCGAGGCCCATTTGGGTAGGTCGTCGGCGCGGGCGGTGTAGGGAT
>JABGVH010000140.1 GCA_018646195.1 Halobacteriovoraceae bacterium | reverse complement strand
TTTAAAAATTTTGAGACCATTTTTGCTGCTTGTTTCGGGGTGAAATTGACAGCCTGAAATATTTTCTCTCTTTAACACAGAGCAAAATTTATTATATCCATATTCCGTTTCTGCGATACAATCATTTTTATCTTCCACGTTAACTTTATAGCCATGAAGAAAATAGACATAAGAACCTAAATCTAGTCCTTCCAAAATGGTTCCTTTCCAGGTCACACCTTCTGGCGGAGTTAAAGCATTCCAAGTAATTTGAGGAATTTTAATACCTTTTCCTCGGCTCATAGGAGAAACATCTCCCTTAATCAAATTGAGCCCATGATGGTCTCCCCCCTCATGAGATATACTGAGAAGAAGTTGCATTCCTAGACAAATGCCCATTGTAGGTTTACCCGAGTTTGCAAATTCTTTAACCGTATCAACCAGTTCGTAATTTTTTAAATAGTCCATTCCTGGACCAAAAGCTCCTACTCCAGGAAGAAGCAAGTGACTGGCTTCCATAATTTCTTTTTTATTTCTTGTTACCTTTGATTTTACATCTATATAATCCATCGCTCTTTGGATATTAAACAAATTCCCTACTCCGTAATCAACTATAGCAACTGACTTAGAACTCATATCTTTTCCCCTAGTTCTACTTGGGGCCGAACTGAAATATTACCTTCTTTCATGGCAGACTTGACTTCCTCTATTGACGATGGTTTTACGAGGAGACCTTCCATTCCAGCATAACCACCTTTTAAAAACTCGATATTTCCAGAATCAATATGTTCACCCATTCGAAGTCTAGCTTCATCAAAGGTCATTGTGTGAGATTCTACTTTTTGAAGATAGTGGTAGTGAAATAGAGAGGCTATTGCAACTGCGTCAGCACAGCCATCCTTTACTACTTCTGGAACATGAGACACTTTTCCAGCTCCTCCGCTAGCGATCACTGGAATTTTTACCATCGAAGCAATCTTTTCAGTCATCTCAAGATCAAATCCTTCTCCAGTTCCTTCCCTATGAATCGCAGTTAACAAAATTTCTCCTGCACCACGGTCTTCGACTTCTTTCGCCCATTCAACAGCATCTAGCTTAGTTACCTCTCTTCCGTAATCAACCCAAACTTGATACTTGCCCTCAAAGTTGTAAGCTTCAATAGAGCTAACAATACATTGGCTGCCAAACTCTTTGGCGCCCTTATCAATTAATAGAGGATTTTCTGTCGCAGCTGTATTGATGGCCACCTTGTCTGCACCCGCACGCAGAATTTCTCGCATATCATCTACCGAGCGAATTCCGCCCGCTACTGTTAGTGGAACAAATACCTCTTTAGAAGTTTTTTTTATAATGTCGATTAGGCCATTACGGCGATAAAGAGAAGCTACAGAGTCTTGATAAATAAGCTCATCAACTCCAGCCTCATAGTATTTTTTGGCAAAAAATTCGGCTACTCCAAGAACTCGATTTCCCTCAAATTCTATACCCTTAATTAAGTTGGGACCTTTAATGTCTAGGCGCGCAATAACCCTTACTGTGTCACTCATAAAACGAATCCGGATAAGCGAAAATTAACGGTCATGCTATCAAGAGCACAAATAACCGTCAATACGCCACCCCTCCTAGCTAAAGCGCTTCCAAGCTCCAAAGCTCTTCATACTTGCGTGAATATTCCAGTAATTTTTCCCTTAATTCCGGGAGCAAGTCTCCCTCCATTTTACTGAGTTTTTCTCGCCTAGAGTCAAGGGAAACAGGCTCTACACAACCTTCTCTCTTAAGGACTTCGCTCATATTTGAATGAGGGGAGTCATTTAAAAAACTTCCCATATCAGCTATTTCCTTATCAGGCTGACTGAAGAGGTTCTCATAGCAAATAAGATGAACTTGAGTACGCTCTTTTTTATTTAATTTTAATAACGCTTCTTGCTCAAGCTCAGCGATAGTTAAGATGCTTTTCGCCACTCGATTTAAAGGAGTATAAGTCTCATATTCCTTCTCCCAACCCATGGCAAACCATGGCATACTACAACCATTTCCTTGAAAAGTCGGAGTAAAAGTCAAAGGATCACTACCAAACCTTTCTCCTAAACCGCGTAAAAACCAAGAGCTTATTAAGTCTATTGGATGCCTTTGAATATTTAAAAATTTCACAGCAGGGAAAGCTTCAAGATAAAGGTCAATCAAAGGTAATACCTCATGAGTCAGTACTGACGGAATTCTTTTTTCTTTTTTCATTTTTTCAATAGCTAGATTTCCATCAGGATCTTTTTCTCTTTGGAAGTAATAATTCTTATCCGTTGAGTTTAATATACTGCTCCCGTCATTCTCTCGAGTATTTAATCCACGCCCGATTCCCATATCATAACAAGACATATTGGCATTAATTTTTAAATAAGCCACAGCTACTTGCTTTTCCATCATTCCCATTTTGTACAAGTAGGGTATCTGCTCCATCAAAGGTGGATATTGAAAATATTCGACCCTTTTAAAGTTTGATGCAATTTTTCCTAATAAGAATTTACCCGCTCTACTCAAACCATCTAAAACTAATAAATCATCTATAAGTGCAGGCATTTCAGCTAATTTTCGTTCCATGGGGCCCCTATTTTACTCAGAATTTTTTATAATTAATTAGAAAAACTGATTGAAAAATATGATACTACAATTAATACAATCGATCTTGTACATAAATGGCCGAAAATGGACTTATGCTGAATGCCAAATGAACGTATCTATATAGAATTAAAAGATAAATTATGGGAACTTAATGATCGCTTGATTGCCAGAATTAAGCCCATTGGGCCAATTCCTGCTAGAGGTGTGGCCGATCGGCTTTGCCAAAAACTTTCAATACAATTATCTCAGTCAATGGCTGAAATTAGCCACCTAAAACTAGAAAATGAATCGGAGATTAATCTCCCAATAGTAAATTGGAACCTTAGAAAGCATACTTTAACAATTAGCAACAAAAATATCTTGATCCAATCAGCTAAATTCGTCATTATTTGGTTTCAAGTATTACTCAGAGGGATTCTTTTTTCCTCCCATACTAATAGTAGAAAACAAACATCCTTAATTTATGGCATTGGTCAAAAATGGGTAGCAGCCGATAATAACTACGGAGGATTTATTTCTTGGGCCAAAGAGGGTCCAGTAAAAGAGGTTACTAATAGAGAACAATTAGTCATGTCCTGTTTTGAAAAAGAAAATGAAATCAATATCCAAGAAAAAGGTATGGAGCTGGTCATATCCCTTAACCCTCTATACCAAATTCCTAGAATAGTAGGTATGAGAATTTCGGAAAGAATCTTATTTCTATTTAAGCATTTAAAGAATTTTACATCATTCATTAACGCAGCAATAAGAGAGCCTATTCTTTGGACAATCCCTAGGGACTTTTGCGAGTTGGCATTGATAGAAGTGCTCGACCAAAAAAATGCATTCGATAATATCTCTTTTACTCAAGGAAATATGGGCGAGGTTCCAGTATGGGCCTACTATTTACCTAATAAAAAACACGAAACCCATATGTTTTGGTATAGCACCAATGGAAAATTTCACCGTAAAGATCCGGAGCTCGGGGAATGCTACGATCCATTTTGGTTTTTTAATTACGTCGACAGGCATTGGGTATGGTGTGCTGAAGAAAAAGATTGGATAAAGGGAATAATTAAAGAAGATCTGCATGATAAAATCCAATATTCGGTCTGTAAGCCTATAGTCTTCGCCAATATTCAAACTGATTTTGACTTCATCCCTTATGATAAAAACAATATCGTTTTATTTGATTTACCCCCAAGAATACTTGATCCAAGGCAAATATATTTTAATCGTTACAATAATTTTGAAATGATCGAAAAGTTCTTGAATGATATTACTCAGTCTGCTGAAGATGTATATAAAGAAACTGGAAATAAATTAAAAATATTTTTAAAGACAAAAAAAGAGATAAGTTCTTATCAAGAAAAACGCTATCAACCATTTATTGAAAAATTTAAAAAAGAAGGAATTATTGAGATAGTTCCATTTAATATTTCTGTTTTAAATCTGATTCAAAATTGTGAAGTCACTATCGCTGTTCCTTACAGTGCGCCCTGTCAAATTGCATTGCAATTGGGAAGGACTGGGGTACATTACGATCCCACCGGAGAGCTTGTGAGGTCAGAGCTTGAATCTAAAGAAATAAATTTTATTCAAAACCAGGAAACTTTAACGGATTTCTTTTTAAATCATTATAAATAATCTACTTACGACTTTTAATAACTTTGCAAGGAACTCCAACGGCAATTGAATAGGCTGGAAGATCTTTTGTGACGACACTTCCGGCGCCAATAACACAGCCATCCCCAACCGTGACTCCCCCTAAAATAGTTACTCGAGCACCAATCCAGACATCATTTCCTATTGTAATGGGGGCGACTGACATTCCTTGCTCTTTAATCAATTTTTCGGGATCCGAGAAATTATGATTATCACTAATCATTATGCACCCAGTAGCGATGGAGCAATTATCACCGATTTTTATAAGACCTGATCCTTCAAGGTATGCGCCGGTGTGCAAACTGACTTTGTCACCAACTTCTAAATTTTCGACACAAATAATAGAGACGCCATCACAGACTCTAAATTGACCACATTTGGGAAGTATCCAGGAATACATCTTGCCACGGATTGGAATAAAGCAATCATGCCCGAGATATTTTATACAATTGAGTTTAATTAAAATAAAGCGTCGGAAAATTTTAAAGAAAATACCTTTCATAGTTCCTACTATTCGATTTGTGATTGGGGTTGAACTTTAAAAAAGCTCATAAAAAACATATTTGATTCTAATAATTTCCCTACTAAATTAAAAGGAGATTTGCAGACGCCTTTTATTGAGGGGGTATTGGTAGTTAAGGTTCTAATCGAAATTTTTGAGAGGAGCGCTTCCTCCTTTAACTTGCGACAGATTTCCGTTAAGGCGATAGGGTAGAGCCCTTCTCCTCGAAACTCTTTATAAGTCACACAGGGACCAACATGCGCTTCTTGCTTAAAATCAATTTCTGAAAAATACTCGTCAAAAATATAAGCATTCCATCCTCTAGCGACCCAAGAGTAATGGGCGAGGTCTGCACCCTTAAAAATTAAAAGTACCTGAGAATTCTTTCCAATATTTAAGCGCATATATTTTTCAAAGACCGCATCCTCTAATTTTTTCCCTTCTAAGGCCTGATCTAATTCAGTCACCGAACTTACAAAAAACATTTGATAGGCAGCTGAAGCGACTGGTCCAGCTACTTCATCAGAAAGGTTATATAGGTAGAGAAAAGATTCCTGTGAAGAATAATAGCTATCGCTCCCAAAGGGTTTTCGCAGGGCCTTTTTTAAAAAATGTGAGATTAGGACGATCCACTTTTGCATGCCCAATTTTACCAAAGAGAGCTACAATCGGGAAGCTAAGATTTTCGCAATAAGTCACTATAGCTGCAATCGACTAAATCAGAAGGTTGTATTCCAAAGAGCTCCATAAATTTCGAGCATTGCAGGTGCAGCTTCTCAATTCCAATACTTCCATCCCGGTCTATCGCTTCTATCTCAACAAAAGTCCCTAGCTCTTTGACCTCATCGAGATGGAATTTAACATTCTCAATAAAGTAAATCGCCCTTTCCTTATCAACTTCAACCAAGAGACCATTGCTGGCCAATAAAAGCTCCCTCATTCCATTATCACTTTCCAGTCGCTCAAGAAGAACCTCGGACTTTTTAGGCCCTGAAATATTACTGCGCTTATAAAAAATTAAAGAATTTTCAATATTACCCTGTCGCAATTTCAAGCGGCCACTTTCGACTTTAAAGTAGGTGTCGATCTGATGATCAATGCCCTTAAAATCAGCCCCAAGTTCTTTTAGAATTGCCTTTATTTTTTCGACATTTCCACATCTTGCTTTTATCTCTATATTTAATATGCTCATAGTAATTCCCAATCCAAATAATAATCCTAAAAAAATCTATTCAAATTTACTTTTATCGTACCAGCCAAGAGTATAGAGTTTTTCTGTCAGAGAAAACCCCACCGACTCATAAATTTTAGCGGCATGATAATTTTCATCAGCTTCCATGACTAATGTATCTAAACCCATTTTTTCAAATCCATATTTGCAAGTTTCATAAACCAAGCGCCCACAAATCCCGCGCCTCCTAAAATCTTCATGAGTGGCGACATTATTAAATCGCCCAAGGCCATCTTGCCAATAGAGACCCAGGTCTGCGGCGCCAAGGCCATCAAAATAGGCCCCCATCCTAACGGCCTCTCCTGCTTCGCAAAGTTTTCTAAATTCAACTGCCCCTTCTTGCAAAAATTTCAATTGAGCTTCATCAGAACCATATTCCCAATTCTTCTCAAAATGAATTTCAACCAAACGTTTCCAATCGGCATCACTGACAAGGGGACGGACTTCAACTTCACTATTAAATTTCGGTGGCTCAACCAAGCTCTCTCTACTACAAGTCAAAACCCGCGAGTCTTCCATCTTAAAGCCATGCTTCAAAAACTCGGCCACCTCACCAGTCTCATTAGGAATGTCCCATGCCAGCGAGGCAAAACCCAACTGGCCGCTATCCCCAATCTCCCGTTCAAAAATTCCCAACCATTTCTCATAGCAACCTTGAAAAGGAGCTTCTCGCATCAATATATAATTTCCCCAAAAATAGGAGGGCCGACTAGGAGTCCGAATCACCACATACTCACCCTTGTCTTCGACTTGGGCGGTCTTCAAATCCATAATCATATTGGTACGGATTGCCAGTGACTTAATTTCTTTTGGATTTAGTTTTTTCATGTAAAAAAAAATGGCGGAGAACAAGGGATTCGAACCCTCGAAATGTTGCCATTTACACGCTTTCCAAGCGTGCGCCTTCGACCACTCGGCCAATTCTCCGCAATTGAGATTGATAACTATTTGATAGCATGAGGTGGAAAATCCGTCTAGGAATTGCCGAACTTTTGATAATTTTGGCGCTGCTCACGAAAAAACTGCGAGAGCAGGCGAGAGCATTGGAAGTGGCGGATTCCGCCAATGACGCTGAAGCGGTGGTTTAATTTGCCATCGCTGTGCAGATTATAGTTAAGACTAAGCGCCCCGCCCTTGGTGTCGTAAGCACCAAAAACCAATTGGCCCACTCGAGAATGCACCATCGCTCCGAGGCACATGGGGCAGGGTTCAAGGGTGGCGTAGATTGTGCACTGTTCCAGTCGCCAGTTCTGAAGTTCTCCTCCAGCACTTTTAAGCGCTAAGATTTCAGCGTGACCACAGGGATTGAAGTTTGATTCTTTTTGATTGCGGGCCTGAGAGAGTAGTTCGCCGGAAGGGGAGACCACGACAGCGCCAACGGGAACTTCGCCTTCGCTATAGGCCTTCTCGGCTTCTTCTAGCGCGATTCCCATAAACCACAGGTGTTCTTTAACTGTTCGCACTTATCATTTCCTTTACGTGCTCAGCAATTGCCAGACAGGAAGTTAAGGCCGGGCTCTCCATTCCGATCAGGTTGAGCCAATTTTCCTGATCCCATTTAATATAAAAATCGACGGGAGTTTCTCCGGCGGCATAAATTCTTGGGCGAATTCCCGCCATGTCTATTGATAAATCTTCTTTAGTTATTTGGGGTAAGTAGCGTTGGATCGCCGGTAGCATTTCCTGAATCAATTCTTCTCGAATTTTATAGTCTTCAAGATTTTCGATACTTTCAGAGTTTGGGCCAAAGCGAATATAACCGGCCAGGTCAGGAGTGGCATCAACTCTCTCGGTAATAACTCCCGGAATCATGGCGGGGTAAATTATATGCTTGAGGTCTAATTTTTTCTTTGAACGAAGATAGCAGCCTTTAGTTGGGCTGAGTTTGGGGAAAGAGTGTTCTGGAAAAACTTTAGAGGCCAGCTCTATGGCATAGAGTCCTGCCGAATTAATTACGTAATTAGTTTCTAATGTGGTGGGGTTGCTACCGCCAATACTTAGCAGCCATTTCCCATTTTTAAATTCAGCTGATTCAACAGGGCAATTGGGAGCAAACACGAGGTCTTTTTCCAGCCCTTCTTTGAGCAGGTTCTCCATCAATTGATGGGAGTCAACTATTCCAGAGTCCGGTGACAATAAACCGGCCACGGCATTTACTTCAGGTTCGATCTCTTTTAAGGCCGAACCTTTTATTATTTCAATTCCACTCAGGCCATTTTTGATGGCGACTTTTTGAGTTTCTTCTAGCTTGCTTACTTCTTCTTCGGTAACTGCTAAAAATAATTTGCCGGTTCTTTTGTGAGGGATATTATTTTTGAGGCAGTACTGGTAAAGCATCCCCCGCCCTTTTGAGCATAGTTGTGCTTTTAAGGTATCGGATTGGTAATAGACTCCAGCGTGGATGCATTCAGTATTTCGAGAGGAGGTTTCCATGCCATGTTTAGAATTTTTTTCTAAGAGCACAACATTTTTTCCAGCCGCCGTTAATTCACGAGCAATTGCTAGACCAACAACGCCAGCGCCTATAATTGTGTAATCAGCTTCCATTATAGGATTTCCTCAAGGGCGCTTATAAGAGTTTTTATTTCTTTTTCTGGGGCACCGGTGATTGAAAACCCGTGGTCATAAGGAGCACTCCAGCCGCCGCGGACATGGATATTTTTTTCTTTAAGTTTTGCTACGATACTTTGCGCTTCTGCTGGGGTTTTTTGGAAGACGTAGAGAAAATTACTCCAATCCCCGCCAGTGTAACTAATCTTCTTTTGATCGAAGAAAGACTTTAGGAGAGCAAAGCTTTTCTTAACTTCTGAAATATAGTTTTTAACTACTGATTCATTTTCAATAAAAAACTTAACTGTTTCTATACAGAGGCGATTGCTCTCATAGCCGGTTCTCATCTTAGAAAAATAGGTGATGTCTTTTTCTCTACCTATTAAATATCCTACTCGAATGCCGGCAAGACCAAAAGCTTTTGAGAAGGATCGCATAATTAGAAGATTAGAATGTTTCTCAATAAGCGGTATCCCATCTGGTCCTCCAAATGGAAAATAGACTTCGTCTAAAACTACTGTGGTATTAGTTTTTAAGCAATAGTCGGCCAATTCAGAAATTTGCTCCAGGCTTATTCCGCCTTCTATTGGGACATTTGGATTAGGTAAAAAAACAAATGCAGTTTTCTGATCTATTTTACTTTTTAGTTGCTCTAGATCGAACTTGTGATCTTTGGTGTAGCCAAAACTTCGCGGTTCAACTTGAAACATATCAGCGTAGACGGGGTAGAGCGCAAAAGTAGGTCCAGGAAATAAAATATTATCGCCGACCTCTGCTTCTGTTTCGAGAAGACTTTTTATGGCGCCCGAGACCCCTTCGGTAATTAGTATTTGTGAACTTGAAACTTTTAGCCACTGTGAAATCGCTTGGTAAAGTTCTTCGACTTCTGGGTAGCGATGAATCTCGCAGGCCTTGAGTCTCTCGCCCAATTGGTCCATGACTTCTTTGGGATAAGGTATGGATCTTTCATTGCGGTCGAGATAGAGACCTTGCCGGACTTCTTTCCGATAGGTCCCGGCACGCTTTCTTTCGAGCTTTAGTAAGTGTTCTTTTCTTTCTTTTTTCATAGCTCTAGATGCTAGCAGGTGAGTTGCCTTTTGGATATGTCGCAGCAGATCAAAAGGCCTTAAGTATTGCCCTTGCTGAGCTTGAGTTTACGCTTGTCTTTTCTTTCACTGTGAAAGAATTTACAGAAGCGATTGAAATCATTTTTCGCCTGATTGTCTTTAAAAATAAAACGCACGCCATAATTGAGAGGCCGGCCAAGTGAATAGCGGCGCTTACTCATAACTTCGGTGGTGTAGGTATCATTTGAATGTTCACCTTCGAGGCTAATTAGAAATTGGGTCCCCACTTCTTTTTCTTCAAATAAATTAACACAGCCAGCTTCGCGGCGTAAGTCAGTTAAGCGACCTTCGTACTCTTCGCCATCACAAGTTACCTTAATTTTAAGATCGTGACGGAAGCGAAAATCATATTCCCACCAGCTTACTCGTGGGTAGTAAATAGGAGAGGAGAGGATATACATTTCTACCGCTAAAATAATTAAGGAAAAAGTACAAAGGGTGGCAACTGAAGAAATATCTGTCGCCAGAATTTTTTGAAGCAAAAAGAGAATAAGTAAAAATGAGAAAGTCCAAAAACTATAATAAAGTTGCGCCTTAGTTTTAAAATAGAGTCGGTAGAAAAAGAGAAGGGCGGTAATTTTAAAAAGTCCGAGAAAAAATCCTCCACCATGAATTAATTCAAAAAGGCAGGCCAGGATCAAAAAAACAAAATGTCCCCAATGGAGAACATCGACTCGGTCAAAGTCCTGCTTGAGCTTTAAATTGAAGTCTCTTAATTGCATGCTTTAATTATAAAATAGTCAGGAATATATACAAGGAGAACTAAATGGCGGAACCGGCAGGAGTCGAACCTGCGACCACCTGATTCGTAGTCAGGTACTCTATCCAGCTGAGCTACGACTCCGCATTTATTAACCCTTTTCTACATTCCGCACTAAAACCAGTCAAGAAAAAGATGAAAAGAGGAAATACTGCCTAGTGTCAACAGTGCTGCCCATTGCTTAATTCATGGCCAATGTCATAATAAAATCATGGATTTAAGTAAACATAGAGAAGAGGCATCAAAGCTTAGCCTAGGCTCCTCTTCCAATTTAATATTAGACTCAATTGTCGAAAAATTTGCTGCTTTAGGGATTGAGAAATCCGCTAAAATTATCGACATAGGATGTGGTAAGGGTTGTCTGCTTTCAAAAGTGAAGGCGCTTGGATACGATAATCTTTACGGCACAGACTACACAGATTTTGGCGCTAACGAGAATTACCAGTTTTTCGCTCATGATGGGAACCTGGCCTTCCCAGAACAGTACCGCGACTTTGACATTATACTTTGCTCGGAAGTTATAGAGCATATCGAAAATCCCTGGGCCTTCACGCGCAATCTTCGCGCCCTAGGCAAAGAGGGGACCATACTTATTCTCTCAACCCCTAACCCTGAAAGTTTCCTCAGCATCATATCCCTTATTTTTAAAGGATATTTTGTCGCCTTTGGTCCTAGAGACTATCCGGCGCATATAACTCCAGTCAGTACTTATGAAATTAAAAATATGCTGGAACTTTTGAAGGTTAAAGTGATTAACTTTTTCTTCATCAAAAATGGTCGCATCCCTGGGACTGGCTTACTTTGGCGTAGCCTATTTCCCTTCCTGGGTGGAAAACGATTCTCTGAAAATTTTATTGTGATTTCAAAATTTTAGATTTAAAAAAAAGCATTAATCCTGTTATTGTTACAAATAACAAACCGAATCCAAGTGCACCACCTATATACTTAGCTCCAATTTCCCAGTTATGAGGACCAATAATGAAATTTTTAGTCTCTTTGGAATACAATTCATTTTTTCTGAATAAAAGAATAATTCTAGTTACAGATGTCAGGATGAAAAAAGGTGAAAAGGCAATTGCAACTCTTCTATGAATTTTTCTAATGTCCAAACTGCACCTTAGTAATGTCTGAAATTTAGTAGGATTAAAAAAAAATTAAAAATGGCGGAGACGGTGAGATTCGAACTCACGGAACCCGGAGGTTCGGATCCTTAGCAAGGACCTGGTTTCGACCACTCACCCACGTCTCCGCAATGATCTGATGAAACAAAAATGGCGGAGGACACAGGATTCGAACCTGCGGAACCTTTCGGCTCAACGGTTTTCAAAACCGCCGCTTTCGACCACTCAGCCAATCCTCCACAATAAATGTTCCGCAAATATAATGCTCAAAAGGCCTTCTGACAATGAATTACTCGAGGCTTCTAACCAATGCCTCGACCTTCTTTTTATCCACTGCAAGAGGCGAGAGCTCTAGGTAAGTTTTTAGATTTTCAACTGCTAACGCGGCCTGTCCAATTGCTTGGTAGATAAAGCCCAGTTGTTTATAGATAAAGGAATTGCCCGGCTGGCGCTTCTTGGCCCTTTCAAAAAACTCCAAGGCCTGGGCATGGAAGCCCTGACGAAGCTTTATTCCACCCAGGCTGATCAGCGCCTCGGTGTTTTTGCCGTCCAGCTGTATCGCCTTCTCAAGTGACTTGATCGCTTTTGGGTAGATCTTTTGAACGCGATAAATTTCACCTCTAATATAATGCCCAGCAGAGAGAGTGGGGTTTTGCTTAATTTCTTCGGCCGCCGCCGCCAAGGCCTTATCTGGATTGCCGGTTTTTAAAAATAGCTTGGCCTTATTATAGCTAACCTTGGGGTACGAGGGCAGGCGAATCCGCACCGACTCATACATCTTCAAGGCGTCTTGATAGTTAGTCTGGCAGACAAGATTCCTGGCGACTTCCATCCGGGTATCTAAGGAACCAGGATTAATCTGAAGTAATGAAAGTCCATACTTAACAACATCCCCACATTTATCATCCAAGGCCGAAGAGTCCATCAGAAAGCGGTAAAAAGATTCATCAGGCTTTCTTAGGTCGCGAACTTTTTCTTTGTATAATTCAAATTCTTTAATCTGGCCGTTTTTGTAGTAATACATTGCAATGTCCCCAAGCAACTTGGGATTATCTTTATTTTCACTTAGCAGGTCTCTTAGGTAACCAATTGCCGTGTCGCCACCATCTCTTTCAAAAATAATTTGGGCATTAGTAGAACGGTAAAAAAGATTTTTAGGATCAAGAAAAATTGCCTCGGAAAGGTAGCGCAAACTATCTTTATAACGACGGTGCTTTAAAAGCTCTTTTGCCAAAATAAAATAATCATCGTCATTCAAAGGGTTTCTTTTTATCGATTCGTTTAACCATTTTAGGCCTAAAATTAATTTACCTGAGGCCAAGTAATAACGCCCTAGAGCAGAAGCGTATTGGGCGGACTCAGTTAACTTAGGCGTATTTGAAACTTTATTAATTTCAGCGTTGGCACCAACATAACGTTTTGCTGCAATATAAGCGGTAATCAAGGAAAAATTGATCCTGGGATTAAGAGGGTACTCATTGCGAAGATCTTCTAATGTTCTAAGAGCAGAGTCAAAGAAGCCTCTTTTAATCTGAATTTCGGATAATAATAATTGCGCCGGGATATAGGACTCACCAAGATCTGCGGCTTCGATGGCGTAGGTAAATGCGCTCTCCCATTTTCGATTGGCCAATTCTTTCCTGGCAGAATTCATTAAGTCTACAATTCTACTTTCTTTAATAAGCCATTCCACTCCGGCACTACCACCGTCGTCTAAGGCGGCTAATTTAGATCGAAGAGTGTCTGACTCTTTAACCTTAAGTGCCTGCCTGAAAAACTTTACTGACTTTTTGTTTTGCTTACGAAGAGCATAGAGGATTCCCATTTGCTCTAAATATTTCGCTAGGTAAAGCGGCGAATTCTCGGCCCCTAGATGATCCACTTTTTGCAGAAGCTTGCCAAAGAAAATGTACTCTTCATCTTTAAGTGCTAAGTCAGAAAGCTGAAGAAGCAAAAAGGCTGAAGTGGTATGGATCGAAACACCTTCTTTTAATAAATTCTTGGCCTCTTCAAAATCTTGATTATAGATAGCAAATTCGGAGAGACCCCAATACCATTCAACCGGGCGAGCAGCCTTTGGTACCTTTAAAAGTTTCTTATATACTTTTCCAGCTTTATCAATTTGGTTGCCCTTAACTAGAAAGAGAAGATAATTTGAGAGTAGCTTAATTGAAGGCTTACCAACCCGAAGATAGTTCTCAACAATATTAATAGCGGTATAGAATTTCTTAGTATGAAAATAGAAAGTCGAGGCGCCTATAGCGATATTAACGTCTTTTAGCATCTTTGAACGCGCAACTTTTATTAATTTTACCAAAGTACTAGCACTCGAAAGTTGTTTATAAACATTTGGAAAGGTTTCCGCATAGGTCAGAATTAAATAGCTACGGGCGGGATTGTCTTTAATCTTTGCCCTTAATGATTTTAAGAAATGAGAGGAGGCAATAACTTTATTGCGGTAACCGCCTATTGAATAGGCTTTCCTTCCGGCTTCGTAATGAGACTTGGCGACGGCCTCATCCATAACATCCGAAGGGACTGGGAACTGAATAACAGGTAGCACTGGTGCTTTTGTAACCTTGTCGTCTTCATCAAATAAGATAAAAGCAAAAATTACAATAAACACCAGAATTATCACTGGCTTCATTTTCTTATTTTCTTTAGCCTTTTTCTTCTTTAGGGCATCATTTAATAAAATTTTAGTGCGGGTTTTTTCTTCTTCTTCAATTTTTTCAGATTCTTCTTGCTGTATTAGCTCTTTTTCAGCTGCGTATACATCTTTTTTAATCTCTCCCATTACGTCTTTGAGATTAATCATTTGAGTGGCTTCACTTACATCCACCTTCTCCGCTTCTTCTTTCGCTAAACGATCCTCTTCTTTTTGCTTGGCCTCATTATCGGTATCTTTTTTTCTCTGTAGCTCTTGGTCTTCTTTCTTTTTCTGCTCTTGCTCAAATAGCTCTCGAGGATTTATGACCATCGTTTTCGAAATGGTATCTTGATTTACCGAAGCTTTATTAATAACTCGTGTTTTATCTAGCTCATCGGAATTTACTTCTTCTTCCTCTGCGGTATTCTCTTCCTGATACTTCTTCTCTAATTCAGCGTAGTCGATATCGACGTCAGGATTCTCTCTTTCGCTGAAGTCAAATTCGGCAAGTGGGGCTTCTTTTTCTATACCGTCCGGGGCAGGCATCGCCTGAGTGGTTGTAATTGTCGGGTCATTCTTTTTCGCTTTTTCAAGTTTCTCTTTTTCTTCTACTTTTACTTTTTCTTCTTTTTCTTCTTTTTCTTTTTCTAGCTTGTTCTTTTCTTCTGCTTGGGCCTTCAGTTTGCTGAGATTAATTTGGGCAACAGTGGCCTCATGAGAATCTTCATCAGCAAGATCTTCTAAGCTAACTTCTTTATTGATTATATCGAGCACCAATTGTGCTAGCTCTGAATGTTTTTTTAAATTGGCCCAGTCCCCCTGCGGAAATACCTGGCAATCCTCATCACCTTCTATATGACCTTTTAAATAAAGTTCGCCCACCTGTTCTTTAGTGAACGGGCCCACAACTCTTTTATTTTTTAATTTTATTCTATACTTGATGGCCATAGTAGGTTTCTAGTAAAAAAAGAATGAAGGTACTACGCCAATTATAACAACAATCAGCAAAAATATGAATTGGATGCTGTGGTCTCTTAGATTTATTATGCTTGGTAGGCCAGGTAATTGGACACTGGGTTTGTCGAAGACCACACTTAAGAATTTATAGATCAGAATAAGCCCCAATAAGCAGGAAAGTGCCCCGACCAGAAAGGCCCCTAAAAAGTTTTCCTGTAAATAGCTTAAAAAGATCAAAAATTTACTCTGAAACCCAATAGTGAAGGGTAGTCCGACTAGGCTCATTAGAAAAATACAAAGAAGCGAGGCCTCGAATTTTTTACTGAAAAAGAGATGCCTCAGGTCACTAAACTCAGCATCTTCCTGTAATACTTGATTGAAGACCCAGAAAACACCTGTTGCACATAAACTACTACTTAATACCAAAAATAGCATTTTATCACTCGATACCACTGAGCTGCTAAACAGCCCCCCGAGAATTACAAGTCCAGACAAGCTTACCACTGTAAAGGCAATACTTTTTCTAGGATTGTCTTGGGTGAATGCTAATAAACCGCCATAAAGAATGCTTAAGATCGAAATTGCACTGACCGTATTTATAATTACCAGTTGGAAATTAGTGGTTAATTCAGGTAGAAATTTTTGAATCAAATTAATAAAAGCTATAGAGAATACCACCCGTTTAATTAATAGGGCACTGGCTATTCCAACATTTCCTAATGAAGAGTAAACCTCTGAAACCCAATGATGAAATGGGAATACTCCAATTCTAAAAGCCGCCACTATAATTAAAAAGACTATTCCAAGAGCATAGAGTTCTTGATTGACAACAGTTATCTCTTGAAAACTTAAAGATTGCGTAGAGGCCAGTATAAAAGCTCCAGACAGACAGAGTAATATAGTGAAAATAGAACTTTGAATAAAATAACGGAAGGCTATGATTTTTCCGTTAGAGAACTCAGAAAGGCTTATCGTAACAGTGAATAACACCAGTAACAACTCAGAAGAAATAAAGAAAGTCATAAAATTCTGAGAGCCTAAAACCAACATTCCAGCCAGTAAGAGAAATGAAGTTACAAGAACCGACTTTGAAGATTTCTGGACCGATGGCCCATTATAGAGGCAGAGCGCCAAGTTGAAAAAGACCAATATTTGAGAGGTTTTTAGCGTTATCCCCTCTAGGGCAAATGAAGCTGAGAGTGAAAACTGTGAGGAAGTAATAAAAAAGGCGAATAGAATCGTATTGGCCAATAGGTTTATATAATAGGAAATTTTTTTCCCATTATGTCCAAAAGCTTCACTAATTAATCCCAGGAAAAGTATTCCAAGAAAATAAAGTAATGGTTTTAAAAAACTATATTCCATAATCAAACCGCTAAATAGCGATAGTAATCGCTCAAGGGATCCATAATAAAAGACGGGAAGAGTCCACCCGCAATAATTAATATGACCAGGGTAAATAAAATAAACTTTTCAAGTAGGCTTAGTTTTTCTAGGGGGCGGTGATAGGTTCCAAAAAAGATTCTTTGATAAAGAGGAAAAAGATATAGCGATAGCAAGACCAATCCGAGCGCCGCAAAAACTGAATACCAAAGATTAATTTTAAAGAGACCTAAGAGCAGCAATAAAGTGCCATCAAAGCCGCTAGTAAAGGGTATTGACATCCCTGCCGCAAAAATAATGAGAGCTAAGGTGGTAAAATAAGGCATTGGGTTAGCAAGTCCTAAATTATCACTGGTTCGGTAATTTTCAACTCGCATTGAAATTAAATAGTTGAAATAAATCAGGCCGGTCAAAATAATTCCATGGTTAAAGCTATGATAAATAGACCCAAGAACTCCAGAGTGATTATAAGTAAAACAACCTGCAATCACGAGAGAGGTGCTGGCCATCACCCAGTAAGTTATTATATCGGTAATACTCTCACTCTTTAGCGCTTTCACTATCGAATAGAGAAGAGTTATTCCACTAAAGATTATAAAGACATTTCTAAAAGCTTCGAGGGTGAGAGGAAATACTGGGATCAAATAAACAATCAGGGAAAACACCCCTAATTTAACAAGTACTCCTGAGATTAATAAGGAGGTTCCTAGTGGTGCCTCTTTTTGGGTACCGGCAAACCAAAAATGAAATGGGAATAGACCCGCCTTTAAGCAAAAGGAAATGCCTAGGCCCCAAAAGACCAGGGATTGGGCCGAGAATATTCCATCGAAACCTAGCGTTAATTGTGAAACCAAACGAGGATCAATATTACTAATTCCAAATGAATCATGACTGAGCTTAGTTAAATAAATAACTGAGGCAAGAGAGGTCAAGCTTCCTATCCCCATGGTACAGGCAAATTTATAACTAACAGGTTTTCGATTTTCTCCACCAAAAACATGCAACAATACAAACAATGGGACCATTAAGCTTTCAGAAAATAGGTAGAAAGTTAAATAATTTCCGGCCAAGAAAGCACCTGAAGCTAGGAAAATCGCGAGATGGGTGCAGACAAAATATATTTTAGGATTCTCTTTATGACGCTTATCATTCACCAAGTTTACAAAAACTCCCATTAAAGCAGTCAATAGCAAAAATACTTTATTAACCCCAGAAAGACCAAAGTGATACACCAACTGCCATTCTTTTAGGTAAGGTAATTTAATAACCAGGTCTGATTCGTGACCAGAAAAAATCCAGTAGAGATAAACTACAAATACGGTAAAAAGAACTGAACCAGCTGTTGAAATAAATGAGGCCTTTTTCCAGGTACTGCCGAACATAAGTACGATAGCACTTGTTAGAAAAGGTAGTAGTAAAAATAAAAATAAGTAATTATCAAATATCATATTAAATCGCGTTAAATATTAATAATATAAAAACGGTAACCCCAAGGAAAATTCCTGTTAAAACCTGGTTCATAGTAAAAGCTTTTTTTAGATTTAAAAAAACACTGCCTTCTTTAACAATTAAAGAAAATGAGCTCACCATAAACTTATCAATCAATAATTCCAGAAAATTATTAAGAAACGAAACCACTAGTTTTATTGGATTCATAAAAATGTTTTTAATAAATGATTCTAAGTATAAATCTCTGCTAAGTGCCGTCCATCCTGGATAGAGCACGTACTTAATTTTTTCTGGAATATTTTTTGCGCTATGGTAAGACCAAAGAAAAAATACTCCGGTACCTGTTAAAAAGATAAGGAAAATTCTAAGAAAAAGAAGCGAATTTTCAGTTTGCATGCTGTAAATTAAGTTTTTCTTGAAGAAGATGCTTCCCTCAATAAATTTTTGCGCTAACCGTGCGCTATCAGCATCTGCAAATAAACTTGGTAAGCCTGTATAACCGACAAGTAAAGTTAATAGTAAGAAGAACGAAAGAGTTACCGTCATAGCAAGAGGTAGTTTAATTTTTTTGTGCTCTTGCTTATCGTATCCAAGTAAAAATATAAATTTTGCCAAATAGACAACTGTCAGAATTGAGACCAATAAACCAATTAAATAGCTAAATGTGCCTATGAAATGATTATTAAGCGTTATCCATAATATTTCGTCCCAGCTAAAAAACAGGCCAAGGCCTGGGAACCCAATTAGGCTGATGCTTGCTATAACTAGCGACCAAAATAACAGAGGCGCCTTTTTAATCAGGACTATACCCCTTGTTCCCGCCGGAAAATATTTTACAAGTATTCCCGCTACTATTATTAAAAAGGCCTTCACAATAATATGATTTAAATAATGAAACTGAGCAGTAGAGGTTGCTCCTGCTCCTACTGCCAGTACTACTAATCCTAACTGTGAGATTGTTGAATAATTCAGCATATCCCTAAACTTATCTTGGACTAGGGCGGCCAGCGCACCAAAAAGGGCGGTAATTAAGCCAATCACAACCAAACCATTCATAATCGCAGGAATTTCTGCAAAAAGAAAAGAGAGCCTTCCGAGTAATAAAACACCGGAAGACATTATCAAGCCAGAAAAAAGATAGGCTGAAGTAGGTATGGAGGTATTCAAGGTATTGCTCAGCCAGAACGAAAAAGGAATCTGAGCGCAATTAATAAAAATCCCAATAAGGCAGAAAAGGCATCCCAATAGCACCATACCGCGATCTAACGAAATATCGACACTACTCAAATCAATAAAGCTAAAAGTAGAAAATACGGTCCCAAGTACGACAAATCCAACTAGGAAGAAAAAGCTACTGGCCCTATGTACAAAAAACATTTTTGAAGTAGCACGGCCATCGTTTTTACCGCTGAAATTTAAACCGAGGAATAATGCTGAGACTAAGCCGATTCCTTCAAAGCATAATAGAAAGAGAATCAGATTGGCGGAAGCTACTTGCAGATTGAAGAAGGCGCTAAAAAGACAGAGGTAGGCATAATAGCGACCATTATTAATATTGTTTTTCCTGGAATGCCCCGAATAAATACAAATTCCAAAACCTAGGAGGTTGCCCAAAAGAAGGTAGGCGACGGCAATAGAATCAATTCTAAAAGAAATGGGTACTGTAACTCCGGCAATATTTATCCAATTTAATAATGAAATATCGTAAGCTCCAGTACTTGAAACAGACTGCAAAAGCCCTACTGATAGCACTGACATTACTAAGTAAATAGCTGAAGTAACCCATCCTTGAATATTGCCTTTAAATCTATTGCTTAGCCCTAGCAAGAGAGCAGAAACAAAGGGTAGTGAAAATAAAAGTAATGTAATTGTCTTCATCAATAAAAATCCAAATCTTCTTTAATCTGAAATTTACCACTCTCTTGAGAAGCGATTATTAAACTTAATCCTATTCCTAAATGAATGGCCATTGTAATAAGGATTAGTAAAACCATTACAAATCCATCGACCAAGCCTAAGTGTTTAGCTATCAGAGCAAAAAATAGTGAAACCCCTAAAAAAGAGAGCTCTAGAGATAGCAGTAGAGAATAGACATCTTTTTTTAAAACTAGGCCTATTAAACCCAAAATAATTAAGAAGACCGCCACCAGGAAAAAAACCATGCTTGTCATCGCTTTTCCTTTTTTAATATATAAAGAGTGGCAATTGTTGAGCCAAATAATAAGAGCCCAGCTAACTCAAAAACTAATCCATTCCTTTCAACAAAGAATTTGAATACTTCCAGTGAGGTAATTTCTCTACTTTGCTGCATTCCAAAATTAAAATTACTTTCCATGAAAAGTAGCAAAATTCCAAATAATAGCGCTCCCAAAAATCCACTTGCCACAGGAAAATAATCTCTATTAATACTGCGTGGCAGTTTCTTATTGAAATTATTTAACATCAGGGCCAATGCTGAAATAACGACAATTGAGCTGGCAAAAATTATAATTTGGAGCGCTCCAAAATGAACTACATTTAGATAAAAATAAATTCCCGCTATAAATAAACTAGCTGCAAATAGCCATACCCCTGAATAAAGTGGTCTTTTCTGAATAATGACTCCCAAGGCAGTTAAGATACAGAAAAAACTCAATACATACTCCACTAAAAGCTCCGGTAATAAGAAAACAAAACTGTTCCTAATAAATTAATTAAGCTTAGAGGAAATAAAATTTTCCAGCTAAAGGTCATTAATTGGTCATAGCGAAATCTCGGCATCGACCAACGGACAATTATAAAAAGAAAAAGAAGCGCCATCACTTTTACGGAAAACGAAACCGCTTGTATTACATAAAGTCCTTCTGGCCAATAAGAAACCAAACCGCCCATTCCACTTAAAAGGCCATAGCCTCCAAGAAATAGGAAGGTAAAAAAACAACATAGTACGGTCATTTGAATATAATTTGATATCTTGAAAAAGGCATAATTGAGTGAGGAGTATTCAGCTTGGTATCCTCCGCACAGCTCACTATCAGCCTCCCCAAAATCAAAAGGAAGTCCTCGGGCCTGAGCAAAGAGACAAATAAGAAAAATTCCGGCCGCCAGCGGCTGTTTAAAAAGACCCCATTCTGGTAACCCTATTGGAAAAACACCCATTTGAGCCTGGCTGATTAAATGCAAGTCGACACTTTGGTAAAGAAAAAACAAAGTACAAGTAATAATGATAACAACCATCTGATAGCTAACTAATTGGGTGCCACTTCTCAAGGCACCCAAGAAAGAATACTTACTATTTGAGGCCCAGCCGGCGATGAAAAAGCAAAAAGGTAGTAGTGAAGTAAGTGCAAGCAGAGAGAAAAATCCCAATTCGCTATGAAAGACTTCTGGATATATTTTGGCGCCATTAAAATAAAAAGGTTCGCATATGGGTATTACCGCTAGTGGGGCCAGTGAAACTACAAAAACTGCCAAAGGGGAGAAATGATAAAGCCACTTGCGAGATCCACGAGGTAATTTATTTTCTTTAAAAAGAAATTTAAAAAAATCGGCCAGGGGTTGCAGTAGCCCTTGAGGTCCAACTCGATTAGGCCCAATTCGGTTTTGAATACCCGCTGCACATTTTCTTTCAAAATAAGAAAGGAAGGGCAAGAGGCAAAAAATAGCAATGATAATCACCAGAGATTTAAGTAAAATAAGCGAAAGGCCTTCCATTACTCTTCTCCCCAATCAAAGGCCTTATTTGAAAGTAGAAAAAGAAACCCTGCTGCTAATAGCAATATTGAGGCAAGGAATTCTCCGATTAAAAATTTTTGAACGGTGCTTTCTCCGTAAGAAAGTGCCCAGGGATAAAGCAATAACATCTGTGCTTGGAATAGAAGAAAAAATACTAACGTTTTGTAGAACTTAATATTAATCCTACCTCCGACTTTTCCAACCGGACTCACTCCAGATTCAAATGCTTCTTCTTTATTATGAGATTTTTTGTACCCAAGCCAATTGGAAAGCAGCAGAAGGCTGGCCCCAATAATTAAAACGAGGAGGAGGAAAACAAATAAGGGAAATAAGTCCATCAAACATCCTTGTTTATTGTGGACTACACAGTACTACTGAATAAAAAGCACCGCTTTATCAACTACTTGGAAAATCTGATTCCAAAAAATACCTAAAACTAATATTGGAAGTGATAGAGCAGCAATAATACCTTGGTTTACGAAACCAAATCCTTCGATTTTTTCATTCGATTCGGCGTCTTTAAAAACCATTAAGCGAACAATCTTTAAGTAGTAATAAAGACTAACGACTGAGTTCAATCCAGCTACTATGGCCAGGGTGTAATTCCCATGTCCAATAAGGGCAGAGAGAATATTGAATTTGGCGACAAATCCGGCCAGGGGCGGAACTCCTGCTAGCGAAAACATTACAAGACACATCAACACTGCCATTAATGGATAGCGATACATAAGACCGTTAAAGCGTTCAAAATGATCATTTCCATACTTATCTTGAACAAATGAGACGATATAAAATGCAGCCAACGTCATAAAGAGGTAAGTGACGCCGTAAAATGCAATCGCTCTAACGCCAACACTATCAACCACTACAGCACCTGCGAGCATAAAACCTGCATGTGAGATGGAAGAGTAGGCCAACATTCTTTTAATTGATTTTTGTTTTAACGCTGAGACATTTCCTACCGTCATTGTCAGTGCAGAGACGATGACCAATAAGCCGAGCCAGCTTTGAGAAAGTAATCCGTCATGGGAAAAGAAAACAAAAGAGATTCGAACGATTAAGGCCATTCCCGCCAACTTAGGTACTATCGCGAAAAAAGTTGTCACTGGTAGTGGAGATCCTTCATAAACATCTGGCGACCACATGTGAAAAGGGACACAAGCTATTTTGTAACCTATGCCTGCGAAAAATAATAAGAATGAAGGAATAATTATGGCCACTTGAGAATCAGAAAGCGACTGAAGTAGCGCTCCCATTCCAGTGAATTGGATTGTTCCAAGCACACCAAAGATATGGGAAATACCAAAGAGCATAATCCCAGCAGAAACACCACCATAGAGGACATACTTAAGTCCTGCTTCCGAAGAGCGGTCATCTATTTTGTTTAAAGACGCCATCACATAGGAAAGTATCGATAAAATTTCGATGCCTATATAAAGGATAAGCATATTATTAGCGGAGGCCAAAAGCATTGCTCCAACCAATACTCCTAACGCTAAAATATTGTATTCTGCTTTTACACCTTGATGAACATCACGAGATTGGCCATTAAGGTAGACTGCTCCCAAGGTTCCCAAAGTCATGATGATTTTCATAAAGGTACTAAAGGGGTCAATTACAACCGCGTTGCTAAAAATCGCGGTAGGCGTGTCGTTGAACTGAACAATCAAGCTACCAAGGACCATTACTAAACCCAGGTCAGATGCGGCCGAAAGAATTTTCTTATCTTTGTCCCGCTCACCGTAGGTGGCCTCAATTAAAATTAAGCCAAGCATAGTCACGCAGGCCAAAAGTTCTGGAATGAAACGACCAATATTGGCCAAATAGTTTAACGCCATTTTAAATCCTAGTAGTTACCTAAAAGTGTCACTAAATTACCTACTGATGCCCTCATAAAATCAAGCAGCGGTGCCGGCCAGATTCCAAATAGAATCACTAAGATACAGAGAGGGGCCATGTAAACCAGCTCACGAGTATTCATATCGCTATAAGATTTACAGTCTTCATTAACTTCTCCGAAGAACATTCTTTTAAACATCCATAGAAGATAAGCCGCTCCAATTAAAAGTCCAAATAAGGCCAGTACAGTGATGGTTGTATAAGCTTTATAAATTCCTATGAAAATTAAGGCCTCTGAAATGAAACCTGAAAGACCTGGAAGTCCAAGTGAAGCGAACATTGAAATAATAAAGACGATCGCATACTTAGGCATCTGCTGGTAAAGGCCACCAAATCCTAAGCTTCCATCAGGTTTAACAATCCAGCGGTGATGTGAGCGTTCGTAAACAACTCCAACCATAAGGAACATCATAGCTGCTGAAGTTCCGTGATTAAACATTTGAAGAACCGCACCATTCATTCCAGCTGTTGTCATGGCAGCGAAACCTAGCATTACAAATCCCATATGAGAGACCGAAGAGTAGGCAACTAATCGCTTAAGGTCAGTTTGCGCCATGGCACAGAGGGCGCCATAAATTACATTTATTAAACCAAGAACCGCAATCCAATCGGCAAAGTGATTGGCGGCTTGTGGGAAAATTGGGTAGGCAATTCTTAAAAAGCCATAGGTTCCCATCTTTAAAAGGACACCGGCCAGGATTACAGAAACTGCAGTTGGCGCCTGAACGTGGGCATGGGGTAACCAGGTATGGAAAGGAAAGACCGGCACTTTAATAGCAAAGCCTATAAACATGGCCCAAAAGAAGACATGGGAAAAATTCCATTCCGAGCCAAAGAGGTTGACCGTCATGTCGCTAAACTTTCCTCCCGAGAGATCGAGAATATCAAAAGTATGAGCACCGATTGAAGGCACTTCAGCTGACATATAGTAGAGACCAACAATACCAACCAGCATTAGGATGGAGCCAAAGAAGGTATAAAGGAAGAACTTAACCGCCGCATACTCGCGATTTTCGCCGCCCCAAATTCCTATTAGGAAGAACATTGGAAGCAGCATGACTTCCCAGAAAACATAGAAGAGGAAAAAGTCGAGGGACATGAAAACCCCCATCACTGTAAACTCTAAGAAAAGAAAAAGTGCGAAGTAGCCCTTGACCATTTTCTCGATCTTCCAAGAACAACCGATGCAGATAACAAAGAGCATCCCGGTTAAAATTATCATCAAGGCTGAAATTCCATCCACCGAGAGAAAATAATTTATATTAAAAGAAGGAATCCAGGGTGCAATTATTTCAAATTGCGATTGCATGCCTCCCAGACTGCGGTCAAACTTACAGTAGAGAACTGCACAGAAAACCATCGTCACGAGGGTACTAATTAGCGCAGTCCAACGAATGACATTTTCTTTGCCTTTAGGAATGCAAAGAATCGCAATTACACCCACAAAGGGCAGCCACAAAATCCAGTTTAACAAATTTGCTCCGAACAACGGTAACTCCTATTTTAGTTCAATCTAAATATTTAATTGCCAAATGTATCCCACCATAACGAATAGGATCATAAAAATATAAAATTGGATCTTTCCCGATTGGAAAGTTCTCAATACAACATTAAAAATTCTAACTGAGGCACCTGTACCATCTACTACAACAGTGTCCACAATGACGTCATCAAACCAGCGGCAGACTTTGAAGGCCCAGCTATTTACCTTGGCCATTCCATCTACTGCATAACGGTCGTAAATCCCCATATCAAGGAAGGCCAAGAAGTTATTTAAGTTCAATAAGCCCTTTTGGATTATTATCTTTATATAAAGATCGTCCATATAGTATTTATTTTGAAGTGCTCGGTACCAGAAAGAGAAGGCCGAGGTCCAACGACCTGGATTCCATTTCTTCCAGTAGTACATCATCATC
This sequence comes from Halobacteriovoraceae bacterium, assembly GCA_018646195.1. GTDB lineage: Bacteria > Bdellovibrionota > Bacteriovoracia > Bacteriovoracales > Bacteriovoracaceae > JABGVH01. The sequence goes on along the minus strand of JABGVH010000140.1, from coordinate 18,017 downwards.
GCCATCAACAATCCGCCTAAGAAGATAAATACTGAAACGATGGCGCCAATAACGTGGACATGGTGAACACGGTGGGCCTCTTTTTCTTCAAGACCATGAGAGGCATCATAATGGGATTTTTCAAATACTAAGTCAGATTTCTTATCCACTTTTTCCCAGGGTTGTTTTTGGTAATGAGTGAAATTATTAACATCTGGCTTAGTTACAAGAGTTGAAAACCACTCTTTATTCTGAACACCTGGAACTTTGGCAATACTTTGTCCGGTGAAGGATCCACAATACCAAGCTCCAAAAGTGAATACTGATAGCACTAGTAGTGGAAGGTTTTGATTCCAAGAAAAGTGTTCGGTATGCATATGATCGTAGAGCTCTTTATCTCTTGGTTCACCAAAGAAAGTAAGAAACATCATACGGAACATATAAAATGCGGTTAAGAAAGCGCCGCCGTAACCCAGTATCGCTGGTATATACCATTTCCAACCGTTGACCAATTGAACCGCAGCATCTCCTAAGATTCTATCTTTCGAAACAAAGCCACTGAAAAATGGTGCGCCAGTAATTGCGAGGGTACAGAACATCATCGCCCAAAAAGTAAAAGGCATTTTCTTTCTAAGACCACCCATTCGTGGCATTTCTTGAACATGCTCATGAGTGTGATGATCGTGAAGTGAATGAATTACAGAACCTGCAGATAAAAAGAGGCAGGCCTTGAAAACTGCATGAGTAATTAAATGCATGAAAGCGGCAGTATAGGAACCAACGCCAATTCCAAGCACCATATAGCCAAGTTGAGAAATGGTCGAGTAGGCGAGTACCGCCTTTATATCGGTTTGAATTAGTGCAATGGTTGCGGCACCAAAAGCGGTAATGCCACCAATGATCGCAATAAAATAATTAAGATTGCCGGCTTCCATTAATGGATACATCCGCAGCGAGAGGTAAACCCCAGCTGCTACCATTGTTGCAGCATGAATAAGTGCCGAACAAGGAGTCGGGCCCATCATGGCGTCAGGTAACCAAACTTGTAGAGGGAATTGAGCTGACTTGCCAATAGTTCCCATAAAAATGGCCAGTCCTGCAAAAGTCGCCAAAGGTATTCCAATAACTGTTCCAAAGAAGCTTAAGTCTGCAGTTTTACCAACAAAACCATTTTCGCCAATGAAGCGGTAGATATCGACAAAAGTGACGTTGCCAACCACCGACCAGATCGCCAAAATTCCAAGCAAGAAGAAAACATCTCCTATCCTGGTAGTCATAAAGGCCTTTATTGAGGCATCTCCAGCTTCGTTTTTCTCGTAGTAAAAACCAATTAGGGAGTAGGAGCAAAAGCCCATCAATTCCCAGAAGATAAAGAAAGAGAGCAAGTTATCTGAGAGCACTAGCCCAAGCATGGCACTAGTAAAGAGCGAAAGATAAACAAAGAATCGACCATAGCGAGCGTCATCACGCATATAAAAGGTAGAGAAAATATGAATCAGAAAGGCCACTCCCGTAACCATTAGAAGCATGATGGAACCCATATTATCGATATAGACTCCCATATCGACTACAAAAGTTTGATCTCCACCAGAGAGGTTCATCCAATTAAAAACTTTATGGATATGGTAATCGGCTGCAAATTTATTTTGGAAATCGCTAAATATTCGGAGTGATAATAAAAAGGAACCGAAAATAGCGGAGCAACTAATGCCGACAGCTAAAGTAGTGAACCTTTTTACAATGACCGTGTTTACGACAAAGGCCATAAAAGGAAGAAGAAAAATGAGCCCAACGCTCCAAATGGTATAGTCCATAATTAAATCCTGCTATTAATGCTGCAACTGAGTGGCGTCATCAATATGAATACTTTCTCTTATTTGATAAAATCTAATAACAATCGCTAAACCGACAGCTGCTTCAGCCGCGGCAATAATAATTATAAAGAGCGACATAATATGCCCATCCAAATTCTGATTGAGAAATCGGGTATAGGCTGCAAAATTAAGAGCAGCGGCATTTAAAATCAGCTCAATTCCCAAAAGAATTGCAATAATATTTTTTCTCGCAATCATCACGGCTATACCGCAGAAAAAGAGAACAAAAGAAACTGAAAGGTACCAAAACAAACTCATTATGATTTCCTTGGTCGAGCAATTACCGCAGCCCCAATCAATGCTCCTAATAAAAGTATTGATGAGATTTCAAAGGCCAATACGTGATTGGTAACCAGAAGCTGTCCTATTTGTTCAACAGTGGAGCTATAGCCTGGTATTTCTTGCAGGTTATAATCGATAAAAACATTTTTTGTAATTTTAAAAATCGTTAGTGTGGCGACTGCGCCGGAAAGTATTCCAAAGGCCAAGGTTTTGCCGTCACCCATAGAAGGAACTTTATTAATTCCAAATCTATTAACAGCGTTGTTAGAGCCACCGGTTAACATTATTGCGAAAAGCATTAGGATAACTACGCCACCGGCATAGACCACTAATTGGGTGGCGGCTAAAAAATCTGCGTTCAGCGTGGCATAAAGACCGGCTACTCCAAAAAGACAGGCCAAGAGAGCGATACAGGCCCGGACCAAATCTTTGGAACCTAAAACCATCGCCGCTCCACTAATAGTCAGTAGAAACGAAGAGAAAAAAAGTAATTTATCAAACACGTCTTATCCTTTAGTGGCCGCCAACAGCTTGTGCTGCACCACTTTCAAAAATAATTTGGTAAATTGATTTACCGTGGAAAACCACCATCCAAGTCGCTGCTCCTAAAAGATTAAAAAGTGCGATAGGTGTTAAGTATTTCCAACAAAGAGTCATCAAGGTATCGACTCTCAATCTTGGTAGAGTCCAACGAATCCAGATCACTACATAATAAAGAGCTAAAGTTTTTGTAAAAAAGGAACCGAGCTGCAAGAGCTGACCAAGACCGCTTCCTAGAAGTTTAAAAATAGGCGTGCCATTAGTCATGGGTACAACCATTTTTAAAAAAGGAATGTTCATTAATGCATTTGAGAGGACTTCGCCATTCCCTAAATCAAAGGGAACTTTGTAACCGCCTAAGAAAAGTGCCGCTGCAATACCACAGACCACAAATACTTCTACATATTCGGCCAGGGCGAAAAAACCAAAACGCATTCCTGTGTATTCAGTATGGTAACCAGATACTAATTCAGATTCTGCCTCGGGAAGATCAAAAGGCGCCCTATTAGTTTCAGCCAAAGCTCCAATAAAAAGAACAAAGAAAGCGATAAAAGAAAAAGGATTGTGAAAAAGGTACCAACCGTGAGGAAGACCTGTCTGTGCTTCAACAAGAGTTGAAAAGCTAAGCCCACCTGCCATGGTAACGGCCACTAAAATTGAAAGTGTTACCGGAATTTCATAAGAAATAATTTGTGAAGCTCCCCGCATACCACCAAGCATCGACCATTTTGAATTACTAGCATAACCGCCCAAGAAGATCGCCACTCCTACAAAAGAACCGACACCGAGCACATAGAAAACTCCGATATTCAGATCTGTAAGGGTTAGCCCACTTGAAAAGGGAAGCACTGCCAAGGTCGCGAAAACGCCGAACATTGCCATCATTGGTGCCAAGATAAAGATAAGCTTATCGGCTTTTGAAGGAATGATGTCTTCTTTAAGAATCATCTTTACGCCGTCAGCAAGCATCTGCAAGAGACCAAAAGGACCCACTCTATTGGGACCGATTCGCGCTTGAATATCTGCTGAAATTTTTCTTTCAGCGTAAGTTCCAAGGCCACCAATTGTTGCCATCACTCCAACTAGAATTGAGACGGCAACTAAAAAGAAGACGGCCGCCATAAGATTAGTAGCAGGGTATCCCAAGAATTGTTCTAAATAAGTTACGAATGTCGGGTTCATTGGGCGTCCTTAGCTTTTGATAGATTTTGAAGCTCTTCGCTCGTGAATCCTTTTACCCAATCTAAATCACCTTTTCTCCAGCAATAAACTATCCCAACTGCTAAGACCAAGATGAAGAGAGCGAAGGTTGCGAGAATAACTGAACCCTCACCAATTTCGATAAAGGATTTAAAAACTGCAGCGACTGGAAAAAGCAAGGCGCCTTCCACATCAAAAATTATAAAAATAAGAGAAACCACATAAAAGCGCACATTGAAGTTTGACCAAGCAATTCCAATCGGGTCTTCACCACATTCGTAAGCCTGTTCCTTATTATCAAAAGGATTATGGGGTCGAATTAATTTACCCACAAGTAGTGCAAGCACAACAGTTGCAACTGCTATGAACATCAACATTACTACGGGCATATAGACATTGAGATTGTCTGCAGACATCTTTATATCTCCTAAAAGAATTTCACTGTTTATTTACTGTCTTTTCAAGTTTATAAAGATTACATGAATCTTAATCGCTTGAAAACATTTAGAATTGGATAAATAAGACCGATGAAAAAATATTTTGGCTCACTGAGCAACAAGCTAGAAGACTGGCACAAAGGAAACCAAAAAAGCCTAAAGGCCTTTGGCGTGACACCCAATCAATGGGCCTTCTTACTGCTATCACTTTTGCAGGGCTCCAAAGATTCATTTGCGGCAGACAATCAAATCTTAGTTTGCCCCACTCCTGAAATTGCCGATGACCTATACGAACTTTTCAAAGGGCGTCTAGAAAGTCATTCCGTGCTTTCCTATCCCGGTTTAGAAAACTCGCCCTATGGTGGAATCGTCTCTTCTGAGAGAAATTTGATGCAGCGTTTTCGAGTTCTTTATCAATTGACCCAAGAACAGGCATCGCCCAATCTCATCTTAACAACCAAAGAAGCCCTGCTTCATAAATGCCCACCGGCCACTTTTTTTGAGTCTGGCCATTTGAAAATTGAAATCAGCGATGTTGTGTCACCGGAAGAATTGGCCGGAAAACTTTTTGACTTAGGGTATCAATCTGCACCTAGTGTCGAAGAGCCGGGAACTTTTTCACATAAAGGTGAAATATTCGATATTTTCCCCACCAATTCATTTCCCGTCAGGCTGCATTATTTTGACGATATGATTGAAGCTATCTTTAAAATTGATCCCAATAGCCAAAAATCACTGAAAAACCAAACCTTAGAAAGTTTGGTGGTGGCGATCTCACCTGCCTGCCTGGCGCGGTCAGAATATTCTACCGTCTTGAGAAATCATATTCCAAAACCCGGACCTAGCTTTAAAGCAAAGTTTGAAAATAGGAAGCATATTTTTGAATTACTCTCTAGCCGGATTCTTTTTGAAAATTACGCCGCTTTTGCCCCACTCTTTTTTGATCGGCCAGCTACCCTTTGCGAATACTTAGATAGCAACAATACAGTACTTACTTTTTTAGAAGCTGATAGCGGCTCCCAAAATACCATTGAATATTTTGAAGAGATTAGGGCCGAGCATGAGGAAAATATTGAAAGCTTAGACAGCGAATCGATACTACCAAAACCCAGTTTTTTATATCAGCTTGAATCAGGCGAGCTCTATGAAAAATTTAAAACATTAAAATTAAATCATCTCGAAATGACCAGCCAATTTGATGAGGGGTTTGATGATCGATTGGTCTTTAATTTAGAAAATTCTAAAATTTATTTAAACCGAAGTGCAAATCCTGCCTTAAAAAAAGCAGAGTATTTAAAAAGTCTTTTCGAGGCCTTAAAAATCGAATTTAAATATGATGGCCAATTGGTCTTTTCACTTTCCCACGAAAATAGCCGGGCAGAAATTGAACATTTGATGGAGCTATTTGAATATCCAAGTTCCCTCAAGGAAAGAACAGAATTTATAAGATTCCCTCTTAGTGAAGGTTTCTATTACCCCAATGAAAAAACCTTGGTCTTAACCGATAGCGACCTTTTCTCTCTCAAGAAAAAGAAAACAAAAACCAATTTTCATCAGAACGTCGATCTATTTGCAGAACAATTGGCGACCCTTAAAGTGGGTGATTTTGTTGTCCATAATGATTTTGGTATTGGCGAATACTTAGGCCTTGAAACAATGGAAGTTGGGGGCTCTTCTTCCGATTTTTTAATTATTGAATACGCTAGCAATGATAAAATTTATCTTCCTGTTTACAAGATGAATCTTATTCAAAAACATGCCGATTCTGCAGCCTCGGTTAAACCTGATAATTTACGCACCAATAAGTTTAAAAATTTAAAAGATCGCGCTAAAGATTCTGTCAAAAAACTTGCTTTCGATCTATTGAAATTGCAAGCCGAGAGAGAGTCGGCACAAGCCTTTGCCTTCTCTCCTCCCGATCACTATTTTAAAGAATTTGAGTTGGATTTCCCTTTTCAAGAAACGGTAGACCAGCTGGGTGCGATTGATCGAGTCCTACACGATATGCAGAAGCTGCGCCCAATGGACCACTTGGTTTGTGGAGATGTTGGATTCGGAAAAACTGAAGTCGCAATGAGGGCCTCTTTCAAGGCAGTATTGGATCAAAAACAAGTGGCGATCTTAGTCCCTACAACTATTTTGGCGCTTCAACATTACAACTCCTTTAAAACACGTTTTAAAAACTTCCCAGTAAAAATAGACTTCCTCTCGCGTTTCAAATCAACCAAGGAAGCAAAAGCAATTAAAGAAAAGTTAGCGGCTGGTGAAATTGATATCATCATCGGTACCCACGCCCTGTTAGCAACTACTGTGAAATACCAAGACCTAGGCTTAGTCGTTGTCGATGAAGAACAGCGCTTTGGAGTGAATCATAAAGAAAAATTAAAAGTTTTAAAAGCGACGGTGGATTTTCTCACCTTAACCGCCACACCCATACCTCGAACTATGCAGATGGCTTTTTTAGGATTGCGGGATCTTTCTCTAATACAGACCGCTCCACCCAAAAGGCAGTCGATTAAAACTTATATTGTAAAAGAAGACGATCAAACTATGGCGCGAGCAATCACTAAAGAAATCTCCCGTGGCGGGCAGGTTTTTATTGTTCATAACCGAGTTATGGATATCGAAGCTTACACTTACAAAATTCGCGAATTAGTTCCTGAGGCAAAAATTATTTATGCTCACGGGCAATTACCTGAAAAAGAATTAGAAAGAAGAATGAACGAATTCTATTCCGGTAAATTTAATGTTTTGATTGCGACTACTATTATAGAATCTGGGCTGGATATTCCCAATGCCAATACCATGATCATTGACCGCGCCCACACCTACGGTCTTTCTCAACTTCATCAATTAAGAGGTCGCATTGGCCGCTCTGATAAGAAGGCCTATTGCTATTTTATTATTCCTAAAACTCAAAAAATGACTTCGATAGCTGAACAGAGACTGAAGGCATTGCACACTTATGCTGATGTCGGATCTGGTTTTAATATTGCCTCTTGCGATCTAGAAATTCGAGGAGCAGGGGATATTTTAGGTGCCACTCAATCGGGTCATATTGAAAATATCGGGCTCGAGCTTTATATGGAATTATTAAAAGATGCCATACAAGAATTGAAAGGCGAGAGGAAAATTTATCAAAGCAACGTCGAAATTGCGGCACCATTTGCTAGCTACATACCCAATAATTATATTTTAGATTCATCTGAACGGCTCAAAATGTACAAGCGGCTTTCCAACTTTGGAGAATTGGAGCAAATCGATGATGCGCGGGAAGAGTTAATCGATATTTATGGACCACTTCCGGCAGAGCTTGAAAATCTTTTGGGTCTTTTAAAAGTCCGCAACCACCTCGCCAATTGTGGAGTCAAAACGCTACAAGTGGCTGGAAATATGGTGACTATCCAATTTGAAAAATCAATTCTCGAATCCAATAGTGAACTTAGAAATAGGGTAGTTGAGAGTTTTATTAACCGCCCGAAGGTTTACCAATTTACTCCAGATTACAAAGTCATCTACACCGCCAAAAAGGGAATTGATCAAACAGCTCTTATGGAGTTTGCCAGCGATCTTTCTGAAAAACTTCTTCCATCAAAGCGTTTGGATTGATCCGGTTTTCTGTTATACTTTTAGGTAAGTACTTATAATATCGAAAGGAAAAAGCATGAAAAAATTATGGATGGTCGTCCTAATAGCAGCTCCACTATTTATCCAAAGTGTTAGCGCAAAACCTGACCCTGTTGTCGCCACTGTTAATGGTAAGAATATAAAGAAGTCGATATTCGATGAGACTTATCAGCAGAATTTGCTCTTTGTATCCGACAAACCTGTGACAAAAGAAAAAGTGCTGAATGACCTTATACACCGCGAGCTCGGGATCATGCGCGCCAGAAAAAATGGACTCGACAGTGATCCAGTTGTTAAAAGAAAAATGGAAGATATTCTTTATCACGCCATGATTTCAAAAGACTTGGAACCTAAATTAAAGAAAATTGTAGTGACTGATAAAGACGTCAAATCTTACTACGGAAGCAATCCAGAAATAAGAACCGCCCATATACTTTTTCGCATGCGCGCCACCCCTCAGAAGAAAGAATCTGACGAGGCGCTAAAGGCTGCCATGAAGGTTTATAAGACAGCGGTCAAAAATCCCGATAAATTTGCTGAACTGGCCAATAAATTTTCTCAAAGCTCAACCGCCCCCAATGGAGGGGATATGGGCTACCAGCCGGTAGTTCGCCTAGCGCCTGAGTATTTTGACGCCATCAAGGGCAAGAAACAGGGCTTTATCTCTGCTCCAACCCGCACTCAATTTGGCTATCATGTTATCAAAGTACTTGGAATTAAAGACTTTAAGGCCGCAAACATGGCGCTCTATAAGAAAGTAGTCTATGACCGTAAGCGTGATAAAATCTTGGCGAAATACTTCAAAGACCTCAAGAAAAGCGCTGCCATCACAGTCCAGAAAAAATACCTCAAACACTAGCTTATTGCGGCTTGCGTAATTAGAATGATTTTTCTATTCTGAACCTCTTTTGGAGGACAGGATTATGCTTTTTAAGGCCATTCTATTTAGTGCACTTTTTTCAATTAGTTTTAACCTAAAAGCGCGCCTACTCGATAAAATTTTTGCTGTTATTGATGACAAAGTTATTACTATGTCTCAAGTCCGTCGCATGAAAACAAATCTTCCCGCTAGAAGAAGTATTTCTCCACTTATTTATAAAAAGAAAAACTATAAGAACTCTCAGATGATTTCTCTGATGGTTCAAAGACTGCTAATCCGTGATCGCTTATCTGAAATGGGCTACACCATTGGTGATGATCAAGTTGAAGCACAAATTAAATCTACTGAAACCAAATTGGGATTAAATCGAAAAGCGCTACTCGAATTTCTTCGCTCAAACTCTACAACCTTTGACGAATATTTTGAAATGATTCGAGAAAGTATTGAGTTCAATATTTTTAATGAAAGAGTCATTCGGCCATTAATTTCTATAACCGAACAAGAAATTAAAAATACTTTTTTTAAAGAAAACTTTAAAAAGAACACCCGTATGAATTTTCGATACACCTTGGTTGATTTTTCAATCAATAAAAAATTCATGAAGAAAGGAATGAAGAATAGATTTACCCGCATTTTAAAATCCTTCCAAGTAAACGGAACCTTGCCAGAAGCCTATTCATCAATGAATACCAACACCCTTGGCGACATTACTGAGGACGGACTGTCCTCTCAATTAAAAAATCTTTTAAAGAAAACAAGTGAGGGTTCATTCACCCTTCCTACTCTTTTAGGTAATGATTACCATGTCTTCTTTGTTAAAAAGAAAGACCTAGTTGAGTCTACCGCCTATCGTAAGTCTAAGGGCCGAATACGTCGGGATCTCTACATACAATCGGCTGGAAAAATTTCTTCTCTTTGGTATCAGCGAGAAGAGGGCAAACATTATATCAAATACTTCTTTTAGATCATGCCTACTATCCACGTTTCACAAGGTCACGAGCAAGGAATCGGAATTGAGACATTCCTAAAGGCCTTCTCGTTAATACCTAAAAAAAATCAAACCAATATTCTTCTGCACTCAAACGCCAAAGTTTTAGAGGAGAATTTAAAATTTCTCTCTTTGAGTTTTAAGAACCGCGATAACCAAATCACATTCGGTCAAAATCAACTAAATATAAAACCGATCGATGACAATAGTGACTCCCAATCCCTTACCAGTCTAAAAAGCTGCCTTAAAAACTTAAAGAAGGGCGATATTCTATTAACTCTTCCCACCAGCAAAGATCAGCTGGGTAGGAACGGTTACACTGAATACCTTAGGCAAGAATTCGATTGCTCAGAATTGGCGATGCTCTTTAAATCGAGAGATCATAATGTTCTTCTGCTGTCGGACCACATATCCTTAAAAGACGTCTCCGCGACTTTAAATTTAGAATTAGTTGAGAAAAAAATGAGGATTACGCTAGAAAATTACCAGCTTTACTTCAATCCACTTGAGGAAGTCTTTCTAGTGGGAATTAATCCCCATGCAGGAGAAGGTGGGTTACTCGGTGATGAAGAAAAAATATTTTCTCCACTTATTCACAATTTGAAAGAAAGTTATCCCCAAATTAAATTTCACGGCCCTCTTCCTGGGGATACCTTACATTTTTATCCTCCCAATAAGAAACGCCTCTACGTCTATGCTTATCACGACCAAGGACTAGCGCCATTTAAACTTAAAAATGGCCTATTGGCGCTCAATATTACATTAGGCCTACCTTTTTTAAGAATGAGCGTAGATCATGGAACTGCCTTTCCACTATATGGAAAAAACCAAGCAAGCTCTTTAGGTGCGCAATACTTGCTCGACACCTCCTCCAACATTTTGAGTAAATAATGATTAACGAAATAACGGTAACCAAAGCTAGGGTTCATAATCTAAAAGACGTTACTATAAAAATTCCTAAAAATACTTTGACGGTAATCACCGGACCTAGCGGCTCTGGGAAATCCTCCCTGGCCTTCGATACTATTTATGTTGAGGGACAGAGGCGTTATATTGAATCCCTATCTAGTTATGCCCGGCAATTTTTAGGTCAACACCAACCTCCCGATGTTGAATCACTGACAGGACTTTCCCCCTCAATTGCCATCGATCAAAAAACTAGTAGTAAAAATCCTCGCTCAACCGTCGGTACCACAACTGAAATATTTGATTACCTAAGAGTTCTCTATGCCAGAGTTGGTACTCTTTACTGCCCCATTAGTGGTAAAGAAATTAAAAAACATTCACCTACTCAGATTTCAAAAGAACTATCGAAACTGCCATTAAAAACCAAAGTCCAAATTGTTGCACCGATCTTAATTGAAAATAAAAGTCACTTAAAGGGCGAGATTGGAAAATTTCTAACTATGGGATTTTTGAGAGCAAGAATTGATAATGAAATAATTATGCTCGATGAAAATACTCATCTAGAACATTCTGATGCTGGCCAACTTGATATCATAATCGACAGAATTGTCATCAAGGAAGGCATTGCTAAACGATTAGCAGACTCAGTTGAATACGCACTTAAACTTGGACAGGGTAAAATTCTGGCCTTAGTTGGGGAAGGTAAAAAAAATAAAGAGCTACTTTTTTCTGAAAAAAATATCTCTCCTGATACCGGTGAAGTTTATCCAGATTTAGAACCCCGGCTCTTCTCTTTCAACTCCCCACTGGGAGCGTGCCCTCATTGTAATGGGCTAGGGGAGTCTCGGACTTTTGATGTAAAGGTTATGGTTTTGGATGACTCCCTCTCTATTTTAGATGGCGCTATCGGTCCCTTAAGTAAGAAAAATTCCTTTATGTATAAAATGGTTCAATGCATGGCCGAGCAAGAGGGAATTGATATCAATAAACCCTTAAAGAAACTTCCTGCTTCATTTAGAGAGAAGTTATATGCAGGGTCTAAGAAAAGCTATACCTACTCTTTTGAAAGTGAGAATTCTAATTTTGAATTTTCAAAGCCTTTTCCTGGTCTCGTTAAGTGGCTGGATAAAAAATTTCACAACACTGGTAGTGAACGGGTTCGAAAGCGCCTTGAAAAATACATGAATATTGTGACTTGTCCCTATTGCAAAGGTGAAAGGTTAAATGAAACTGCCTTAAACACTTTGATAGATAAGAAAAATATTATGGATATCTGCCATTACTCTATCCAGAATTGCCATGATCTATTTAAATCAATAAAGCTGACAGGTGATAAGAAATTAATCGCTGAAAAACTTCTCAAAGAAATTAAAAGCCGCTTAAAATTTTTAGTGGACGTGGGTCTTGGGTACCTTTCATTAAATAGACCCGCTATGACCCTTTCGGGTGGGGAGTCCCAAAGAATTAGACTGGCGACTCAAATTGGTTCAGCACTCTGTGGAGTTCTTTACGTACTAGATGAACCCAGTATCGGACTTCACCAAAGAGATAATGCAAAACTTATTAAAACTATGAAATCTTTAAGGGATCTTGGAAATACTGTTTTAGTTGTAGAACACGATGAAGAAACCATGAGGGAAGCCGATTACCTTATTGATATGGGACCAGGAGCCGGAACCCATGGTGGAAGAGTCGTTGCCGCAGGAAAACCTGCCCAATTTTTAAAAGAAAAGAAAAGTCTTACCGCCAGGTACTTATCAAATAAAGAATCTATTGAAACTCCTAAAGAGAGGAGACTTCTTAGTGATTTTATAAAATTAAGAGGCGCCACTCAAAATAATTTAAAAAAAGTGGATGTAGATATTCCTCTCAGTATGCTGATTTGCTTATCGGGAGTTTCGGGTTCTGGAAAATCAACCATGGTGCATGAAATCTTAGTGCCTGCTATTAGGGCCTATCTTACTCGATCTGATAAAATTCTTTATCAGAGAGGTAATTATAATTCTATTTCTGGCGTCGATAAGCTTAAATCGGTAATAGAGCTCGATCAATCACCTATTGGTAGAACTCCTAATTCAAATCCCGCTACCTACACCGGCCTTTTTGATGCCATAAGGACTCTTTATTCTCAAACTCCTGAATCTCAAATTCGCGGCTATAAACCAGGCCGCTTTTCTTTCAATGTTAAAGGTGGTCGCTGTGAAGAATGTGAAGGCAACGGAGTTAAAAAAATTGAGATGCACTTCTTGCCCGATGTTTTTATAACTTGCAGCGAGTGCCATGGAAGCCGATTTAATAATGAAACATTATCGGTTCTCTATAAGAGTAAGCATATTTCCGATATTCTCAACATGACTATTGAAGAAGCTGGAGAATTTTTTAAGAATCATCCTAAAATGAATAGGATTCTTACCACGCTCAATGACGTCGGACTGGGATACATGAAACTTGGACAACCTGCCACCACATTAAGTGGGGGAGAGGCGCAGCGCTTAAAACTATCTAGAGAACTTGCTAAAAGAGTGAAGGGCCACTGCTTCTACGTTTTAGATGAACCGACCACTGGGCTGCATTTTCAAGATATAAAAATTCTTATTAAGGCGATTCAGAAGTTAGTAGATCAAGGCCATACCGTTCTAGTTATCGAACATAATATTGATGTTATTAAAAGTTGCGACTATGTAATTGACCTCGGCCCCGAAGGGGGAGACGGTGGTGGAGAAATAGTCGCCACCGGAACACCTGAGGCGATCGCAAAAGTTAAAGTTTCCCATACTGGCAAGTATCTAAAAAATGCCTTAAAAAAGAAATGAAACCAATCACTATTAGCGATATAGCCAATCCCAATATAAAAGAATTTTTAACTCTTAAAGACAAGCAGGCCAAGGCCGAAGAATATATTATTTGCGAGTCCGAAAAAGTTTTTAAAAAATTATTGAATTCTCCCTATAAAATCTTAAAAGTTTTATCGGACTCAGTATTTTTTGAAAAGTACACTTCAGAACTCCAACAAGTCGAATGCTTCCTGGCCTCTTCAAAACTACTTCAAGAAATAACCGGCTACAATGCCCATCATGGAGTTTTGGTCAAGGCCGAGCGACCTCAACTAGTGCCATTAAAAGAACTTGGAGAAAAGATTTTAGTTTTAAATGGCATTACTTCTCCAGAAAACTGCGGAGCAATTGTTCGAAATTGTGCCGGCTTTAATATTACTTCCTTAATAATTGATGATAAGTCTGTCAGCCCCTACCTTAAGCGCTGTATCAGGGTTTCGACTGGAAATATATTTGCCCTAAAAGTGCATCATACTTATAACTTAAAAAAGACTCTCAAAAATCTACAAGAAAGCGGCCATCAAGTAGTCTCTACCGCCAATAGACAAGATGCTATCCCTCTTAAAAACTTTGAAGCGCCTGACAAAATTGCTCTCATTATTGGCTCAGAAGGTCATGGCATCGAATCAGAAGTACTCGAAATAAGTGATCGCATTTTAAAAATTGAAGTAAACCCTGAGGTAGAACACCTTAATGCCGCTTGTTCCAGCGCCATCTTTCTTTACACTTTATCCTAGATTACAAACCTGTTACACTGGCCAAAATATTTTATATAAGGATTCCACTATGAGACGCTTTACTCTTTTCTGCTTACTCTTAATTCTGACTTCCTGCTCCTCCTCAATGAATAAGCGCAGTAAAACTACAGATAATTCGACTAGAGAAAAAGCACTTAAAGAGATTGAAGCGGTGGATGCTGAAAAAAGGATGGTTTTCTTTTTTCGTAAGAAACAAGAATTTAGAAACTCTTCCATCGCATTATTTGTAAACGAAAAGATGGTCGGTACTCTTGGTGCCAGGCAATTTACAAAAATTGAATTACCTTTTGGGAAACACCTCGTTTCACTTTCATTTTCTAAAGGTAACTTTTCACCCTCCAATAAATCGGCCTCTGCTAAAAGGATGAGAAAAGTCATCCATGTAAAGCGCAATAAGACAGGACCTATGCTGGTGCTCATCTCAACTCTTAGTTATGACCACAGACCAAATGTTTGGCATTATTTTCTCGATAAAGAGCGAGATGGAAACGCTGCGGTCCAGAAAGCTCTTAAAGCTGCCCAGTACACCCTGCCCAATAAAATCAGCATCGATTCGCCCTATGTAACTCCCGGCGAGAAAAAAGAATGGGGCCTCTACGCCAACACTAATTCAATTAATTCCCTCAATAACTTTATAAGAAAAAATCCCAATAGCGCCTACCTGGCCTTGGCCAATGAGAGAAGGGAAGAGCTCGTCGCTGAACAGAAAGAAGAATTTGCCGCCACTCAGAAATCAGGAACTCTCAATTCATACGGTGATTACCTAAACCGCTTTCCGGAGGCCCATAATCGCCATCAGGTTGAATTATTAATGGTTGGAAAAATGAGCAAGCCTGCCACCTACAATCTCTACGCCGAAACCCACCCCGAGCTTATCCGTCATTACCCAGCAAAAATTCAAATGGATTATAAACTGATGAGAATAGGCCCTACCAATATGCAGTTAAAAGATATCCTTTCCCACTATAAAGGGGGACTCGGATTTGGAATGCTGGCGGCTAAAATTAAGGCCACTAATGCCCAGTATAAAAATTTCTCCATCCGAGAAATTAAGCACCTAAAAAAGAAAGGCTTCCACGATAAGTTAATCGAAGCGATGATTGATTCCACCGCTGAATTCAAGCGCCAAATGAAGGCCACTCAGCAAAACAAACAAATGATGGCGCAAATCCAAGCACTTATTAAGAAAAGTCAGGTAAACGTCGGAAGAAGTTCTCGTTCGTCAGTTTCCGGCGCCAATAAAAATATGCCAGTTGAATGCCTAAAGTTAAAAGCGGCACTAGTTGCTTGCAAGCAAGCCGGTGGTTTTTTAGCAATGGCCTGCAAGGCGACCGCACGGGCCAGCTTCAGCTGTAATATGAAAATCTAATAATTCTGTTCCTATTTGGACTTTAAACTAGCTGAAAGTGCTGTTAAGATGGCGTTTCACTAATTTTAAAGAGGATAGAAATGAGAAACTTTACGACAATTCTGCTGCTATTTACCCTTTTATCTTGCGCCGCAGGAATGGCCAAAAAAGGTAAGCTCGGTAGTCAGCAAGAGAGAATTACCGCAATTGACGACAATAAACCAAAAGATGCCTCCAAAACAGTGGTCTATTTCTTCCGTAAAAAAGAAGGACCAAACAATTCCTTCACCTTTAATATTTTTGTAAACGGAACCATCGTCGCCAGACTCAAAGGTCGCCAATTTACTAAAGTCGAGCTGCCTCCTGGAAAACACCAAGTTGAACTTTCCTATAAAGAAATTCCTCCGAGTAAGGACAAACTCTATAGCGGAAAAATGTATTCCGGAAAAAAATACGCCAATTGGAATAAGATGATGGTGGCCACCGGTAAAAGAATGAGAAAAGATTTTACTGTACCCGCACCTTCCAAGGGTCCAGTTGGTTTCACCATTAGTAACCGCGACCGCGAGCCACCTCAACCAGGTCGCTTTTACCATTTTGAAGACGCTCCTGTATTTGGCGCAAAACTAGTAAAAGACATGTTGGTTGCAGCGGCTTATGTAATTCCAGAGCCAGTTACAATCGACTCAATCTACACCAGCCCTGAAGACAAAAGAGAATGGAATAATTACGCCAACTCAACTTCAGTTGCTGACCTTGATAAGTACATGCGCCGCAATCCAAAAAGTCCTTTTATGGCGACTGCTAAAGAACGACGCAAAGAAATCTACGATAATGAAATTGAAGAATATAGAGCCGCTCGCAAGAAAAACACTCTCAGTGGCTACGGAAACTACCTCGATAGTTTTCCTGATGCCCATAACAAAAATGCCGTCTTAAAAAGAATGGTTAAGAAAATGAGCAAAAGGGCCACTTATTCTCTCTATGCCGAAACTCATCCAGAAACAGTTAAGTTTTTTCCAAAAGCTATGAAGCTCGATTTTCAATTGATGAGAATCGGCCCCAATGGAATGACTGTTAGAGATATCTTATCCCACGCTAAGGGTGGTTTAGGTCTAGGAATGCTTTCAGCAAAAATTAAGGCGACTAATGGAGCCTATAAGGATTTTACTATCGGCGAAATTAAGCACCTCAAGAAACGCGGCATGAAAGACAAGCTTATCGAGGCGATGATCAATTCAACTACCGAGCATAACCGCCAGATGAAAGCCGCCAAGCAGAACAAGCAAATGATGGCCCAGATCCAAGAGCTGATTAAAAATAGCCAAAAGAATGTTGGCTCTTCTTCTTCAAGCTCTTCATCAGCTGCCAACAAAAATATGCCTGTTGAATGCTTAAAACTTAAAGCTGCCTTAACTGCTTGTAGCCAAGCCGGCGGATTCTTAGCAATGGCCTGTAAGGCAACCGCCAGAGCAAGTTTTACTTGTAGTATGAATCTGTAATTAATTTAAAATTTTGGAATAAAAAAGGCTCCTATTCAGGAGCCTTTCTTTTTTAAAAATGTCTGTGTTTTTTAGTGCATCTCGATTCGGTTAATAAGTGAGGACATTTCTATTGCTGAAAGTCCTGCATCCCAACCCTTATTGCCAGCTTTTGTTCCGGCCCTTTCGATTGCTTGCTCTATGGTGTCTGTAGTGAGAACACCAAAAATAACTGGAAGCTCTTCATCAAGTGAAACTTTTGAAATGCCTTTGGCAACTTCAGAAGAAACAAAATCAAAATGAGGAGTTGTTCCTCGAATAACTGCACCTAAACAGATAACAGCATCATATTTTTTAGTCTTAGCTAACTTCTTGGCCATTAATGGAATTTCAAATGCACCTGGTACCCAAGCAACATCGATATCATTTTCATTACCTTGATGGCGTTTTAGGCAATCAAGAGTTCCGCCTAGAAGTTTACTTGAAATAAATTCGTTAAAACGACCAACAACGACGCCAAATTTCATGCCTTCGGCTGACAATGTTCCTTCTAAAATATTGGTCATACAATTCTCCTTTTCTGATTCTATTGCAGCATATGGAAGATATGCCCCATTTTATCTTTCTTAGTTTGAAAATAAGCTTTATTAATTTCATTGGGTTCTATTTCAAGAGGAACTCTCTCGACAACTTCGAGACCAAATCCATCCAGACCAATAATCTTTTTTGGATTATTAGTTAAGAGGCGCATTTTACCGACACCAATTTCTTTTAGGATTTGCGCCCCAACACCATACTCGCGCAGGTCATCTTTAAAACCTAGCTTTTGATTGGCGGTTACAGTGTCATGACCTTGGTCTTGTAAAATATAAGCTTGTATTTT